>DASRZG010000047.1:0-2473 GCA_035686585.1 Phycisphaerae bacterium | reverse complement strand
CCGCGGCGCGGGCATCGGGGCGCTGTTCCTGCGTCGTGTGGCCGAGACGACGGACAAGCCCTGGGTGGAGTTGGCCAGCGAGATGGCGAACCTGGTCCCCTTCGCCGAGGCCGCGGGCTTTCGGCGGATGGGCATCGGCCGGGACAAGTTGGACTCGGGCGACGCCCGCTGCTGGTACGGCCCGAAGAAGGACCGCCAACGAAGCTGGCCCGGCTTCCTCCGCCGCGTCCGGTTCAGCCGGCCGGGGTACTTTGTCTTCGACAACAGAGCGTTCGTAGTGACGCCGTAAGGCGTTCCTGGGCGTTCCTGATGCCCTTACGGGCACACTACAAGCCGAGATTGGGAAAACCATGGCACGCAGGAAAGACTACAACGACGACGCACTCGTGTTGGCCCTGGCCAAAGGGGAGAAGAGCATTTGCCAGATCGCCCGCGATTTCGGGCTCAGCATGGACTACGTTTATGACGTCGCCTGGGGCAGGTCTCGCAGGGAGCTGTACCCGCGCATCCAAGCCGCCCGGGAGGCGATTCTCGACGAGACCCGGGCCCTCGCCCGCCGGATGGCGCGGGCGGCGATGGCCCGCCTGGGCAGGCTCATCGCCGACGACGTCAAGCCCAACGCCGAGGTGCAGAGGAAGGCGGCACTGGACATCATCGCCCTCGCCGGCGTCGGACCCCAACCGCCGGGCCCGGACGCGGACGCCCCCGCCCAGCCCAAGGCGACCTGGGAGACGATGTCCAAACTCACCCTCGAGACCCGCCGGAGGATCGCCAAGGAGCTGGGAGGCACCCAGCCCGATGAGTAAGGCGCTTCCGTATCCCCAGTACGGCTGCATCACCGCCCTGGACATTCTCCAGCACATGATCCGAGTGGAGTTCCGGATCGAGGTGCCGAACAAGATCTTCACCCCGGGCCACAGCACGCCGCTACGGTTTGCCTGGGACTGCCTGACCCGGCCGGGGGAGGACGTGGCCGTTTGGTCGTGCCGGTCGGGGGGCAAGACGCTGACGGCGTCGATCGTGGCGGCGATGGAGCTGGGGGCCGTGGACGGGCTCCAGGTGCGGGTGCTGAGCGGTTCGGAGGCGCAGGCGCGGTGCCTGTACGAGTACTGGCGGCGCTGGTGCGGCGGGTTCCTGTCCAGACGGGTACGCGGGCACATCGGGGCCAGCCTGACGGCCGTGGGTGGCGGGAGGATGGAGATCCTGGCCGCCTCGCAGAGGCGGGTCCGCGGGCCGAAGGTGCACCGGCTGTACGCCGACGAGCTGGACGAGATCGACCCCCACATCGAGCGGGCGGCGGTGGGGATGATCGCCTCCGGCCCGGACATCCCCGCCTCGACGCGGTACATGTCCACGTGGCACCGGATCGACGGGCCGATGGGCAAGCTCATCGACGGCATACCCGGCAACGGGGTGAGGCTGCACAAGTGGAATATATGGGAGGCGATCGCCGCCTGCCCGCCCGACCGCCACCAGAACGGGGCAGGCTGCGACGTCTGCCCGCTGGAGCCGGCCTGCCGGGCGAAGGCCCGCGAGTTCCACACCGATCCGGATTGGCGGATCGGCATCGCCGCCGACGCCGACGGGCTGTGCGCGATCGACGACGTGATCAAGGCCTACCGGAAGGCGGGCGCCGCCACGTGGGCGGCCGAGTATGAATGCCGCCGCCCCAGCATCGAGGGGCTGGTGTATCCGGAGTTCGACGAGGGCGTTCACCGGGCGGCCTCGGCCCCGGCCGCTCTGACGATCTACCGTTCGGTGGATTGGGGTTTCAACACCTTCGTCTGCCTGTGGCTGGGGGAGGACCCCGAGGGGGTGGTGTACCTGCTGGACACGTACAAGGCCGGGCGCACCCGGCTGAAGGTGCACGCCGACGCCATACTCGCCCACCGGCTGCGGCAGGTGCGGGCGACGTACTGCGACCCCGCCGGCAGGAGCCGCAACGACCAGACCGGCCGGAGCAACGTCGAGGAGTTCCGCGCGTACGGGATCGAGTGCACCTACTCCCTGTCGAGCCGGGCGAGGGAGGTCGCCAACGGCGTCCGGCTGGTGCGGGCGGCCCTGAAGCCCGCGTCGGGCCCGGTGCGGTTCCGCTATGTGGACACCGCCAGCAATCGGGCGTTCGTCCGCGACATCCAGAGCTACCGCAACCGGCGGGTGAACGACACGTACGTGGACGAGCCCGTCGACCCCCAGCCGGCGGAGCATACTATGGACGCGCTGCGGTACTTCTACGTGAACCGCATGGGCGGCCGGAGCGTGCAGCGCGTGGGACTGAGAACGTCCTGATTGCGGATTTCGGATTTCGGATTGAACCGGTCGAACGACACCATCCCCGCGCGAACGGCAAATCGCCCCCCAGCGGAAGTCGGAGCGAAGCGAAGATGCCGTCGGTACGGGGGGTTATGGACCTTCCCATCGGTGGAATCGCACATTGCATTTACCCTTGTGGGGATCGCGGGTTGCCCAAGGT
>DASRZG010000046.1:0-3615 GCA_035686585.1 Phycisphaerae bacterium | reverse complement strand
CCCGATCAAGGAGTTCGCCGTGACCGAGAAGCGTAAGGACATCATCGATGCCAGCCGCCCCGAGGAAATCGCCTTGCAGGACCAGCCGCAGTGGCTGCGCGAGCGCCTAGAGTGGTTCATGGACATGAAGCTGGGTCTGATCCTCCACTGGGGCCCGTATTGCCAGTGGGACTGCTGCGAGTCCTGGCCGCTGGTGCCGGCCGACACCTGGGCCCGCCCGGACGGGCTGCAATGCTGGGAGCAGCGCGGCCGCGACCTGCCCCGCTTCCAGCGCGACTACTGGGCGCTGAACCGCACGTTCAACCCCGCGGGCTTCGATCCGGCCCAGTGGGCCCGCGCCGCGCGGGAGGCCGGCATGAAGTACGTCGCCTTCACCACGAAGCACCACGACGGCTTCTGCATGTTCGACACCCGCACGACCGACTACCGCGTCACCCACCCGGACTGCCCCTTCCACTCCCATCCGCGGGCGAACGTCGCCAAGGAGGTCTTCGACGCCTTCCGCGCCGAGGGCCTGGCCGTGAGCTGCTACTTCTCCAAGTCGGACTGGCACAGCCCGTACTACTGGAATCCGGACTTCCCCATCCGCGACCGCAATCCCAACTACAATACGCAGGAGCACCCCGGGCGGTGGTCGAAGTTCGTCGAGTTCGTGCATCGGCAGATCGAGGAGCTGATGACCGGCTGCGGCCGGATCGACGTGCTCTGGCTCGACGGCGGACAGGTCCGACCCCCCCACCAGGATATCCGGATGCCCGCCCTGGCGAAGATGGCGCGGTCGCACCAGGAGGGGCTGATCATCGCCGACCGCACCGTCGGCGGGCCGTACGAGAACATCATCACGCCCGAGCAGCACATTCCCGATGCCCCTCTCGGCCGGCCGTGGGAATCGTGCGTGACCATGAGCGACAGTTGGAAGTACGTCCCGAACGACACGTACAAGCCCGCGGGCGCGCTGGTCCGCATGCTCTCCGACGTGGCGGCCAAGGGCGGCAACCTTCTCTTGGGCGCCGGCCCGACGCCCGAGGGCACTCTCGACGCCCCCGCGCTGGAGCGCATGGCCGAGCTGGGCCGGTGGCTCGCCGTCAACGGCGAGGCAATCTACGGCACCAGGACCATCGCCCCGTATACCGAGGGCCACGTGCGCTACACGAAGAAGAGCCCGCACGTGTACGCCATCATCCTGCCCGCCGAGGGCCGGGACCTGCCGCCGGCGAAGGTCCGCCTGTCGGGGATCCTGCCTGCCAAGGGCTCCAAGGCATTTCTGTTGGGCCGCGACAAGCCCCTGGAGTGGCGAATGGTGGACGGGGGGGCGGAGTTTGACCTCCCCGTCGAGGAGCTGCCCTGCCGGCACGGCTGGGTGGTGAAGATGACCGACAGCGCCCTTCCCGATTGAAAGGAACGCCCATGCCTATCAGCGATGAGACGCTGGCGACATTCCGGTCGGTCCGGACGTCGGACGTCGCCGACGCCCTGGACTCCCTGGGGCTCCAGCAGCGCTACGAGATGGATCCGGCGATGCGGCCGCTGCAGGCCGGCATCCGCTTCGCCGGCGTCGCCCACACGGCGGCGTACGACGTCATCGACAAGCCGCTGGAGAGGATGTCGTACGAGGAGTTCGACGAGCGGCAGTACCAGCCCGGTGCGGAGGGACTCTGGCACGAGGCGGGCCCGTGGGGCGCCGCGGACGAGGTGCTCGTAATCGACGCCAAGCGGACGCGGGCCGGCATCCTCGGTTCGAACAATACGCTGGGCGGGCGGGCCAAGGGCGTCGTCGGCTGCGTGATCGACGGTACCTGCCGCGATTCCGGCGAGTGCATCCTGCAAGAGACGCCCGTGTTCTGCACGGTCCGCTCCCCGGCCCATCCCATGGGCCGCATCGCGCCCGTCTCCGATAACCAGCCGATCACCTGCGCCGGCGTCCGGGTCGAGCCCGGCGACGTGATCGTCGCCGACGACGACGGCGTGATGGTCGTCCCGCAGGATCTCGCCGACGAGGTCGCCCGGCGCGCTAAACTGATCCAGGACAAGGACCGTCCGGGCCGCCGGGCCGGTTACGAAGCGATCGGCCTGCCCCCCGACGAGACGGTAACGTAGACGGCGCACGGTCAGGGCGGAAGGAGCGGAGGTCATGACGCCCATGGCCCGCGAGATACTCCAGCTTTCCGGCACCAGCAAGACCGAGAAAGGAGACCCTCCCATGACCGACCGCGTAGTGAACCCGTACCTCGCCGCTATCGCCATGGCGGCGCTGCTTGCGTGCGCGACGGGCTGCGGCATGATCGAGAAGCCCAGCGCCCACATCACGGGGGTAAAGATGCAGGACATCAGCCTGACCGAGGCCACGATGCTCTTCGACGTGGAGGTGGGCAACCCCTACTCGGTGCCGCTGCCGATGAGCAATGTGGACTACGCCCTGTCCAGTCAGGACCAGTCGTTCCTCACCGGCTTGGCGAACCTCCAGGGCACGGTACCCGCCGGGGGCAGCAAGACCATCGGCGTGCCCGTCCGGATCAACTACCTGCGTCTGATCAACGCCGTCCAGGGCGCCCGGCCGGGGGCGACGATCCCCTACAAGGCCGACATGGGCCTGTCGGTGGAGGTCCCGGCGGTGGGCCCGGTCCGCGTGCCGATGAGCAAGCGTGGCGAGCTGTCCATCCCCACGGCCTCGGGTCTGCTGGAACGGCTCAAGGACCAGGTGAAGTAGCCGTGCGGCCGCGGGCGGCGCCGGCGGCAAGGCGCGGTCAAGGCGTCATCCGGCGCGGCGGGCGCTGACGATCTTGACGGTCTCGACCGGGACGTCGTCGAAGTGTCCGACCGACTTCGTCTGGACCTTGGCGATCTTCTCCATCACGGCCATGCCCTCGATCACCTTGCCGAAGGCGCAGTAGCCGTAGCCGTCCTGCGTCCTGTTCCTGTGGTTCAGGGAGGCGTTGTCGGCGAGGTTGATGAAGAACTGCGCGGTGGCGCTGTGCACCTCGGAGGTCCGGGCCATGGCCAGCGTGCCCTTGGCGTTGGGCACGTCGGCCGACGCCTCGTTGCGGATCGCCGCGAGCGTGGGCTTCTCCCGCATGTCCGGCGTGAACCCGCCGCCCTGGATCATGAACCCGTCGATCACACGGTGGAAGATCAGACCGTCATAGAACCGATCGTCGACGTATTGCAGAAAGTTCCTCACGGTCCCCGGCGCCTTGTCCGCCCACAGCTCCGCCTTGATCGTCCCCATGGACGTCTCGATCACCACGACGGGGTTCTCGGCGCTCTTCGCTTCCTCCACCTTCTCGGCCACGGGTTTCTCCTCGGGCTTGGGCTCACAGCCACCGCTCAAGCCCACCGCGGCCGCCGTCGTCAACGCGAACACGCAACGCCACATCCGGAATCCCATGCGTCACCTCTGGGCGGGATTATAGAGGCACGAACCGCCGGCCGCAACCGGGCCGTTGCGTTGCGGGCCCCAGGTGACATGGGCATCCCCGTCAGGGGCCCTTCGGGCTTGCCCATGTCTTCTTGCGTGCAAACGTCTGCCGAGACCACGGGCTGGAAGCCCGTGCCACAGGCCGCCCGTGCAAACGCCCCGCCGACCTGTTTATACTCGTCCGACCGGCAGCGGGAGCG
>DASRZG010000045.1:0-3645 GCA_035686585.1 Phycisphaerae bacterium | reverse complement strand
AGCGGCCAGTAGCTCCACAGCGCCGCGCCCAGCAGGGCGAGGGCGATCAACGGGGCCAGTGCGCCTCCGGAAGCCTGCCCGCCGGAGGTCGGGGCGGGATCGGCGGCATGTCGACGACGTGTTAGCTGATTGCTCATCGGGTTTCTCCACCGGCCGTCACAGCCCGGCGCCCTCAGTGGGCGCCGACGTCGGGTCCTGTTTCACTTGGGGCAGCAAGGCCAGGATCTCCCTGGCGGAGGCCGCGCCGAAGTCCATGACGGCCCGCTCAGACTGGTCGGCGGACAGGGACTGCCCGGTGATGGCGGTGATCATCACCCTCGCGACGTACCGGACGCCCTTGGACCCGCGCCAGCTCCTGCTCCGCAGCAGCTCGACGTCCGGGCAATACTGCCCGTCGACGATGAAGTAGTTCAGCACCGTTACCGTTCCCCCCGACAGGCTCCCCTTGGAGAACCGGAAGAGGCGGCAGGGCAGGTCCGTCCCGTCGGCCAGCTTCACCGTCGCGTCCCGGGCCTCGACCAGCGTATACCCCACGCCGGTGTAGCAGACCTCGGGACGGTGAGGCGACAGGTCCCGCGCCCGGATGCCGGCGCCAACGAACAGACCCACCGCGTCCGACGTGCCACGGGCGTAGGCGCGGTTGACGCGGTCGTCGGTGTCCGTTCGCCGAATGACCTCCTCGTCCAGCGGGACGTTCCTGCCTTGCCAGCCTCCCAACTCCAATGGGAGCCCGTTCAGAGTGCCGGCCGGGATCGGCTCGCCTCCCACCGCCAGGTCCAGATGCCGCGTCAGCATCCTGTGGCCGATGCCGCCCGCCACCAGCAGGCACCCTGCCACGATCGCGGCGGCGATGACCCGCCGTCGAACACTCCCACTGTCTGATAGCATGTCCATGGAAGCTCCCCGTGCCGCGCCGGCCTCTCAGCGGGCGCCTGGCTGTCCGATCTCGATCCGCGTGAGGAGGCTCGCAGGCCCGGCGGTGCGGCAGCGCCCCACCAGGGTCGTCGCCTCGGCCTTGCGGTGATATCCCCGGCTGACCCACCCGGCGGGCGGATCCGTCGAGCCGGTCGACCCCTCTACGTTCAACTGTGCGTCGAACTGGATGACGATGGTCCCGGCTCCCGTTTCCACGTCGAACCGACCGCCCTCGCCGGCGCTGACCCGGCAGTGCTCGGTGAGGTGAAGAAAGACCGCCACATCATGCTGCCCGTCGGCGATGATCTCGTCCCTCACCTCCAGCACGCGCCGCGACGCCGACAGGTCCAGCCGGCGGCGGTGGACTACCGGATCGTCCAGCCGCGCGTACCCGTCATGCTCCCCCGCCGCCACGCCTCCGTCGGCGGATGGGGCCCACTCCAGCCGTCTCGTGACCGCCCGCGCCCCCCACAGGAACGAACCCAGCATCTCGGACTGGTTCTTCCCGTCAACCTCCACGGTGTTATGCGCCCGCGTGCCGCGGAAGTAGCTGCGCCATGGCGGATGCGTGAAGTAGTCATAGGTCCCCGGGTCGACCAGCACGTCGACGCCGAAGGCCCGCAACGTGAAGCTCAACGCGTCGGCGTGCCCGTGGCCGGCCAGCGGACCCATGCCCAGCTCGCCGCAGTCGAACAGCACGCTCAGCCGGTCGTCCGAGCCCCGCCGCCCCGACTGGAGCAGGCAGTAGCCCGTCTCGGGGAACGCCACGGACTCGATCGCCTCGGTCTGTGGATCGGCGATCGCATCGAAGGCTTCCCTGCCCGATCGGCCCAGCAGCCACCGGGCCGGCTCGGACCAGCCGCCGGCGGAGGCCTTGAAGTCGCTCCGGCCGAACAGGGCCGCGCCGACCGCCAGCCATTCCCGAACGTTACGCCCGCCCTCACCCACGTCCAGCACGTAGCCGTCGTCGCCGTCGCCGAACTGCGGCGGCACGTCGCCGCCTTCGCACATCGTGTTCAGGAACTCGAACATCTTCTCCAGGCGGAGCCAGTATTCCTCGGGCAGATCGTCGCCGCTGGCCCGCGCGACCAGGGCTGCGACCACGAAGAACTGGAGCACGAACAGGTGGTACCCGAACGCCTGCTCCCGCGTGCCGCCGTCGGGGTGCGTCTGCGCGAGGATCTCCCGGCAGAGGATCTCCCGGCTGGCCGCTTTCCAGCGGGCCGCCTCGTCCAGGCACGTCCAGTAGCTGGCGGCCACGTACACGCCGGCCGCCTCGCCGATGAGGTGGTTGTTCGCCGACGAGCCGCCGGAGAATTTTCGCGCGATCTCCCACACGTGCATCCGTGCCGACGCCAGCAGGCGGCGGCGAAACTCCTCGCTGACCGTGTTGGAATCGCGGATCAGGTCGATCGTCCACACCCAGTTGATCAGCCGGATGCCCAGTTCCAGCGGGCTCCGCCAGTTCATGCCGATCCCGTACGGGCACTGATCCAGCCAGCTTTGCAGTTGCTCGACCGCCGCCGCGGCGAACCGCGGATCGCCGCCCGCCCGGTATGCCCGGGCGAGCACCACCAGGTGGTGATGCCGGCTGGGTTCCCAGACGAGCTTGCAGTCGCCGGCAGCGTCGAAGTCGCGGTAGTCGATCCACGGGGCGAACCTCCGCGGCGCCGCCTTGCCGGCGGCGTGGTCGCGGTTCCAGTCGATCGGATCCCCCAGGTGGTGGTCGTTCAGGTCGAAGAAGCTCAGGCGATGCGCCGCGATCCGTTCAGCGCGGTCCAGCAGCCGGCCCAGCCACGCTCGCTCGAGAGCGGACGCTTCTGGGGCTGCCCATTCGCCCAGCTTCACGTCGGTGACGGCGAACCCGACCGAGGCCGCCTCGCCGTTATCGGCGCAAGGGCTCGCAACACAGGCCTTTCGCTGGCGCAGCGGCAGCAGGCAGCAGTCGGCAACGTCTCGCAGCGACGAACGCATCCGCGAGGCCACCTCGCCCGGCGACATGGCGCGGAGGCGGCGGCAGTACCAGTTCAGGGATTGCATGTTGGGTGTGGCTTACGCCCCGGTGAGGCTTTCGCGGGGGATTCGCTGGTCGACGTAGATGGCCTTGCCCCGCTCGGTGGACCGGATCGACTCGACCAGCTCGATCTGGATCCGGATCTGGCCGTCCAGTTTCGTGCCCAGGTTGGCCAGGATGCGCCGGGCGTCTCGCTCGCCGAATTCCGGTGCGGGCACGATTCGGAGCACGGCCACCCCGGGCTCGTCCTGGTAGAACTGGAACCGACGGACGTTCGCGAACGTCTCGTCGTGCATGTTCATGGAAGTCCAGGAGATCTCCGAGCCTTGTGCGGTGATCAGAACTTCCTGGATGTTGTGCCCATGGATGTCGCGGATGAGGGTGTGCTCCCTGCCGCAGGCTTCGCAGCGGTCGCCGACATACGTGGCAAAGTCGCCCGTCCGGTACCGGATGAATGGCATGACCGTGTTGATGAACCCGGTGCCGACGATCTCGCCGCGCTGTCCGGGTTCGGTGACGGGATTGCCCTGCTCGTCCAGAAGCTCGAAGTACCCGTACGTCGGCCAGACGTGGTAGTCGTCGGAGTGCTCGCAATGGGCCGCCAGGACCAGCTTCTCCGAGTGTCCGTAGGATGAGAACACCGGGACGCCGTAGATCTCCTCCAGCAGGCATTTCTGCTGGGGATACAGGATTTCGGATTCCAGCAGCACACCGCG
>DASRZG010000044.1:0-10955 GCA_035686585.1 Phycisphaerae bacterium | reverse complement strand
TGAATACCTGGCGTCGGTTCGGGATCTCACGAGGAAGCGCGACCTGTGGGCAGTTTAGCGGCGGTCGGGACGACCGCCTTCAAGGTCGCCGTACCGGCGACCGCTAAACTGCGATCGGGACGCACCGCTTGTCTGCGACGCCGGTTTCCTCCTTCCCCCATACACATACCCACGCCGATCGCGCCTCTGATTCCTCCCGGTGCATCGCGACATCGAAGCAAATCCAACCTTGTTCGGCGAAAGTGTTGCGCCCGTTCCGCGTTACTATGTGGAAGACCCCCGCGGCGGGGGTGCGTGTCCGCGTGGCGCGGGCCCCTCGTCGGCCAGGAGAGGATTCGCCGTGAAAAAGGCACTGATGGCTTCGGTTTGCTGGGGGGCGGCCTTGGCGGGACTGATCGCCCCGCGGGTCCAGGCCGCCAATGCCCCGCACGTACACAACACCGCCGCCGAGATCGCCGCCCAGGTCGCCCCCGAGCCCTTCCGCAGCCACTGGAAGGCCTGTCGGGGCGGCTCGTTCCCCGACCAGATGCGCGACCAGCCCCTCGGCCACGCCAACCAGCGGGCCGCCGGGCTGCTGCTGACGATGGAGGCGATCCGCACCCTCCGCCAGGGACAGATCAACAAGGCCCTGCTGCTGGCGTCCATCCGCGCCCACTACGTCGCCGACAGCTCCTGCATCGCCCACGCCCTCGTCTGGAGCCCCCGACGCCCGGACGACCGGCTTCAGCCCGGCAGGCCCGGGCTGGGGGTCTGGTCATTCCTGCCGGCCGGCGTCCAGGACTACCGCCTCCCCTTCGCCGACCAGGCCGGCAAGGGCGGATATCGGCCCCTGCTGGTCGAGGCCCCGCCGCTGTTCCGCAAGGCATGGGACTCCCTGCCGCAGCGCGAGCTTACCGGCAGCATGCACGCCTACTTCGATCAGACCCACCCACTGGGCCCCTACCCCAAGGGCTTCCCGGCCACCGGCATCGCCGACACGACCAACTGGTCCGCCTACGACCGGGAATACTACGGCCGGTGGGTCGCCGAGAACATCGCCCTGACGGTGCTGGACCGCAAGAGCGTCCTGTCAGGGCGCCGCCCGATCCGGTTCGTCGACGCCGAGGACCTCCAGAAGGCCCTCGAGGCCGACCTCCGCAACATGGCGGCCTCGACGACCTCCGCATCTACCACCGCCCCCTCACCGACGCCGAGATCGCCGCCCTGGCGGGGGCGGGGAAGTAGCAAAGGTCAGGCGAACTCGCCTTGCTGTTGTTTGCCACCACCTTCAGGTGGTGGTATCGAGGCGCTGGCCCAAGCTCGAGCCTGCTTCAGCAGGGCTTCTCGATCAGGGCCTTCAGGCGTCTACGCGTTCACGTCGAGGGTCCGCCCAAGTCGCCTCCGCCCGGACGCCACAGTGGCACGGGCTGCAAGCAGCCCGTGGCACCCAACCTCGGGGCGTGGTCGTTCCATTTCGCCCCCGGCCCTCGTGGCCCGGGGGCTGATTTCCCTCACCAACAACGTCCCTTTCCTCTCCCCCCAGACCGCGACCACCAGAGATCCAACGCCAATCCCCCTTGACACGCCCCGCCGCCCCTGTAGGATAGGACCAGGCGAATAGGGGCTTGCGCCTTGCTGCAGATATAGTTGCAGAAAGAGTGTCCCCCGGCGAACTACAGAATGGCCCGCGCATCCGAAATGGCTGCCCGCCGATATCCGGGGGTGCATCCCGAGTTTGTAGGTACATTCCAGTCCTCGGCGGGCGCATCCCTTCGCGCTCCAAAGCTCAGCCGCGCAGCGGCGACTGCCAGTAGCCTCGGGCGCCAGCCCGTGGCATGGTGGGCGCCCAACGGAACAGAGCCCCGGATGGGGCGATTGAGGGAGGCCTCAATCGCCCCTGGCGGGGCTCCGATTGGCGGGGGCGCGGTCCGCGTCCACGGGCTGGCGCCCGAGGCTACTGACAAGCGCCGCTGCGCGGCTCACGTCTTTGCACCGATGCCCGCCCCTGAGGCGGTCAGACCGTCTGTAGCCGGGGTTACCTACAAACTCGGGATGCACCCGATATCCGGCGCGCCGCGGTTTTCATTTGACGCGGAGATGGACCGAACCGATATTCCTAGTGCACAATTGCGTGTGATGAATCTACTCCCCGCCGGACACGCCTGGACGGGCCTCCGGCGGGGTTCTGCTTTTCCGGGTCGTACCGGAGGGGCTACCCGTGCCCGTTGAGCCCCCTGTCAAACGCACGATCGCCTTCTTTGACGGGCAGAATCTCTTCTACGCGGCAAGGTACGCCTGCCCCACTGCGGGCGTAGTTTGCCTTGTCCGTTTCCCTCCGTGGCCCAGCGGCCACCGCATCCGCTTGTCTGGGCCCGAGCCGGAATCGCCCTTGACACGCCCCGCCGCAGCGGTAGGATAGGAGCGGCGACGAAGGGCGCCGCCCCGGCCTGCGGAAAGAACGGAGTTCACCTTCCCGGAAAGATCACGGAACCTTCTTCCTGCCCGACATTGCAGGCCGCGGGCGCGATGAGGAAGGAAGGTTTCTCATGAACAGCACACTGCCACCCCGTCCCGACTTCACCCAGCTCAGGCATCAGGCCAAGGACCTGCTCCGCGCCCACCAGCGCCAGGACCCCGCCTGCTGCCCCGTCCTCCGCCGGCTCAGGCGCTTCGCCCCGGCCGACGACGCCGACATCCTCGCCCAGCCGCTGGCGCTGCACGAGGCCCAGTACGCCCTGGCGATGGAATACGGCTTCACCAGTTGGAACGCCCTGAAGCGCTACGTCGAGAAGGTCACCGGCCGGCCCAGCCCGGTCCGGCGCGAGAAGGACCGGACGTACGTCACCGGCCTGGAGAAGTACCCCGTCGGCTGCAAGGACGCCCACGACTGCTCCGTCATCGCCTGCATTGCCGGGGCGATGGCCGCGCTGGGCGAGCAGGAGCTGACCTATCCGTACCTGATGGGCGTCAGCGGGGCGGCCTTTCGCGTGCAGATGGGGTATCCGCGATGGTGCCCCTCCGCCGCCTGCGCGGCCTGCGGCTACGACTGCACCCCCGGCGCCATGAAGGCCACCGGCTTCCGCCTGACCTCGATCCCGGTGGTGGACGACCCGGACCATCTGGAGCAGGCCGCCGCCAGGGCGGCTGAGGCCGTCCGCCAGAGCGTCGATCGCGGCATCCCGCTGCTGTACATCAGCGAGGAGTCCGGCCTGGCCGTCGGGTACCGCAACGACGGGAAGCGGATCGTCCGGCCGTACGAAGCCCCCGACACCACGGATTACGTGGAGACGGAAGACTGGCCTTGGGTGCTGGGGGTGATCGAGCCCGAGGACGAGCCGATGGACCGCCGCCAGGCGGTGGCGGATTCGCTGCGGCTGGCCGTGAGGCTGGCACGGACGGAGCGGTTCGGCGATTACGTCAGCGGCTTTGCCGCCCTGGAGCATTGGTCCGAGGCGTTGCTGGATGACGGGCGCTTCGCCGAGCTGACGCCGGAGAACTGGTGGCCCATCGCCCACGGGAACGGATGGTGCTATCCGTCTCTCTGGTCGGCCCGGTACAACGCGGCCAGATACCTGCGCGAGGTGGCCGATGAGTGGGACGACCCCGCGCGTTCAAAGCTGCTGGAGCTGGCGAGCGTCTATCAGCGGATGCACCAGACGCTCTCCCGCACGCAGCCGGAGTTCGACTGCATCTGGTCGCTCCAACCCTGGATGCTCAAGTCGCCGGCGAACTGGACGCGTGCGATCCGGGAGAAGGAGTCGTCCCTGCTCCGCGAGGCCCTGGCCATCGAGCGGGAGGCCGTGACGAAGATCGAGGCCATGCTCCCCCTGTTCGACCCGTCGTCGCAGGCATAGCGTGCGGATGACCGAGCGTCTCGAACACGGCGTGCCCCCCCTATTTAGCCCCCGGCCCTTGTGGCCGGGGGTTAATCCTCGTCACCGCGTGCGCACATGGTCGCCCCAGATTAACCCCCGGCCACAAGGGCCGGGGGCGAAATAGGCGCAGGGCAAGCAACCTGCTTGCCCGCCCTACCGGATTCTCAGCGACTCCGCGTCGTATGCGATCTTCAGGGGAGCAAGCTCGACGGCCTTGCGGTCGCCGTCCTTGTACACGTTGCCGGCGACCCAGGCGTCCAGGCCGGCCGAGGTGGCGCAGGCCACACATTCATCGGCCTCCTCGGGCGATACGTAGACGACGAAGCCCACGCCCATGTTGAACGTGCTATAGGCCTCCTTCACGTCCAGCCCGGCCGCCTCCTGGAGCAGGCGGAACACCGGCTGCGGCGTGCCGACCGACTCGACGCGGTAGACGAACGGCTCGTCGAGGCGCATCAGCTTCCGCCAGCCGTGGCCGGTCAGGTGGACGGCGTAATGCAGGCGGACGCCGCGCTGCTGGCACGCGCGGACGAACGGGACGTAGATGACCGAGGCGTCCAGCAGGGCCTCGCCGAACGGCCGGCCGTCCGGCAGTTGGGTGAGGTAGCCTACCGGCAGGCGCTCGGCGACGGCGCGGCAGAGCGTCGCCCCGTTTGTCTGGATGCCCGAGCTCGCCACGCAGACGATCGCGTCGCCGTCTCGAACGTCGCCGCGGATCCGCAGGTCCTTGGAGGCGATGTACCCCACGGCCGAGCCGCCCAGGACGATCGCGCCGGGGTCGACAACGCCCTTGAGCACCTGCGTCTCCCCGCCGGCCCAGACGGCGCCGGACAGGCGGCACCCCTCGGCAAACCCGGCCGCCAGGTCGCGGGCGCGGGTCGGATCGGCCAAGTACCCGGCATCCCCCACCGCCGCATACATCGCCACGGACACCGGCAGGGCGCCGGTGGTCACCAGGTCATTGACGATGGTGGAGATGTCGTCGATGGCGACGTTTCGGTAGAAGCTCCTGCCGGTCAGCGCGTACACCGCGTCGGCGATGGCCGACTTGGTGCCCAGGGCCTCTTCCACGTGGGCGACGTAGCCTTCGGGCGTCTCCATGAGGTACGCGCTTTCCCCGCGGATGCCCTCGACCTCGGCCCACCCGTGCGGCCTGAGGTATTCCCGCGTCGGGGCGGCGGCGGCCTGGCAGGCGAGCTTGAACGGGTCCATGACGTCATACTTCACGCCCGCTTCGCTATACGTAAGCCGTTCCGTCATGCCGCCACCTTCTCCCAAACCGCCGCCGACTGTTCGGGCACATTGTGCCGGCAGGCCCCGGCGCGGGCAAGGGCAGATCGAAGGCGTCGAGAGTGATTCAATCGCCCCCTCCGGGGCTCTCTTCCCTTGGGTTGCCTTCCACCGGAATCGGACCGCCCCCCTATTTAGCCCCCGGCCCTCGTGGCCGGGGGTTAACCCGGGGCGACCATGTGCCCACGCGGTGCGGAGGACTAACCCCGGCCACAAGGGCCGGGGGCTAAATAGACGGATGGACGGAGGGCGTGCACGCGGTGTCTTTCGCCCCATATCCCTGTAACATTGTCCCCGCCAGCGTTGTCTATGGGATGAAGGGACCTGTGCCGTGCCGACAGACGCCGAGATTGTTCGCCGGGTGTCATCCGGAGACACCGAGGCCTTCGGTTCGCTGGTCGCCCGACACGAGAAGCTGATCGTGAGCATCTGCCGAAGCATGCTCGGCGATGAGCACGACGCCCTCGACGCCGCCCAGGATACGTTCGTAAGGGCGTATCTGAACATCGGGCAACTCCGGGACGCCGGCAGCCTGCAAGGCTGGCTTCGCCGGATCGCGCGATCGGTCTGCGCGAACAGGCGGAAGCGTCGCGGCCGCGGGGTTGCCGGCGGCGCCGAGCCGGCGGACGTCCCCGACTCGGCCCCCAGCCCCGCCGAGCAGGCCGAGGCGAAGGAGCTCCGCCAGGCGGTGCTGGGTGCCATCGCCGCCCTGCCGGCCCGCTATCGCCAGCCGCTGGAGATGTTCTACGTGGATGGTGCCAGCGGAGCCGAGATCGCGGGGCAGCTCGGCCTCCAGGCCGGGGCGGTCCGCACCCGGCTGAGCCGTGGACGAGACCTGCTCCGGCAGCGGCTGGCGCCGCACTGGACCATCGAGACCCTGTCACGATCCAAGCAATCGCGGCGGTGGCTGCCGTTGAGCCTCGCGCCGAGGGAGACCCCAGGAATGAAACTGACCTACGAGACAAGCAGCAGAGACCTGCTCCGCGGCGACGCGGCCGTGACCATCAGGCCGATGACGCGCGAGGACATCCCCGCCGTGAGGACGTACGACCGGGAACTGACGGCCACGCTGGACGCGTACAACGCCGCGTGCCCCCCCGGCGGGATCACCAACGACCCCGGCGGGCCGTGGTCGGACGACCAATGGCTGACCGACCACTTCGAGAAGTACCAGCGGCACGGCGGCCTGACGCTGCTGGCCGTGGAGGACTCCGGGCGGATCGTGGGCTTCGCCGACCTCTGGCCGACGGAGGAGCCCGAGCCGTTCGGGCGGAGCCTGAACGTCGAGTGCCTCGACTACTTCCGCGAGTATTACCTGGCCGGGCTGGAGTCGATCCTGCTGGTCGAGGCCGAGAAGGTCGCCCGCCGCGCTCACCTGCCGGCGCTGGACGTCGGCACGAACACGTGCAGCGGCGAGTACACCTCGCTCCGCCGGTTCGGGCTGAAGGTGTTCTACGAGTACGACAACGTCGTGTGCCGTTGCCCCAGGGGCGGCGCGGCCCGGCCCGCGAGGCACATGCATACGGCCGCCACGGCCGACCTGTCCGGCCTCATCCGCGCCAGCCACTGGTCGCCGACGGACTTTACCTTCCGCCCATTCGAGGAGCGGGCCGCGGAGGGCCAGTACATCGCCGAGATGGTCTGGCCGGACAGGCGGGCGGTGCTGGAGCTTTGGCGATACGAACGAGGGCGCGACGACCTGCCCATTCCCGAGCACGTCCCCAACAAGAGCGAGCTGTACGTCCAGCCCGAGGCGCTCTCGTCGCCGGAGTTGATGACCGAAATCCTCGTCGAGTGCGCCGCACTGGCCCGCGAGACCGGCGCCGAGCAGATCCCCCTGCCCTGCCCCAGCGACGTCGACGTCGGGGCACCTCTGGACGTGGTCGAGCGGCAATTCGCCTTCGCCTGGCTCCGCAAGCGGCTCTGACCGGACCGAATCCCTCCACGTTCGCCTATTTCGCCCCCGGCCCTTGTGGCCGGGGGTTAGATCTTCTCCACCAACGACGCGCGCATGGCACGGACAAACCAACCCCCGGCCACAAGGGCCGGGGGCGAAATAAGGAAGCGCTCCCTCCGTCGTGTCTCACGCGCCGTACCCGTCCGGGTGGGACCGGTGCCACGCCCAGGCGTGGGCGACGATGGTCTGGACGTCGCCGTATTGCGGCTGCCATCCGAGCTCGGAATGGGCCTTGGCGGCGGAGGCGATGAGGCGCGGGGGGTCGCCGGGGCGGCGCGGGGCGGGCTCGGCGGGGATGGCGTGGCCGGTAACTTCGCGGCAGGTGTCGATGATCTGCCGGACGGAAAAGCCCTCGCCGTTGCCGAGGTTGTAGACCTTCATCGCGCCGCCGGCGGCCGCGTCCAGCGCCAGCACGTGGGCGGCAGCCAGGTCCATCACGTGGATGTAGTCGCGGACGCACGTGCCGTCGGGGGTGTCGTAGTCGTCGCCGAATATCTTGATCGACCGGCGCCTCCCCAGCGGGACCTGGAGGACCAGCGGGATCAGGTGGGTCTCCGGGTGGTGGTCCTCGCCGATAGACGCGTCGGGGTGGGCCCCGGCCACGTTGAAGTACCGCAGGGCGACAAAACCCATGCCGTAGGCCCCGGCGTACGCCCGCAGCATGTGCTCCACGCACAGCTTGCTGGCGCCGTAGGGGTTGATCGGGTCGGTCCGGTCGGTCTCGACGATCGGGACGCGTTCGGGCGTGCCGTAGACGGCCGCGGTCGAGGAGAACACCATCCGCCCCACCTCCGCCTCGCGCATCGCCTCCAGCAGTGTCATCGCGCCGAAGGTGTTGTTGCGAAAATACTTCTCCGGCTTGGCGACGGACTCGCCGGCCTCGATGAACGCGGCCATGTGGATCACCGCGTCGATCCCCTCGTCGCGCAGGGCGCGGACGAGCCGGGCGCGGTCGGCGATGTCGCCTTCGATCAGGGCGGCGGCCCCCACGGAGCGGGCGTGGCCGGACACGAGGCTGTCGTAGGCCACGCATCGGTGACCCGCCGCCGCCAGCACCCGGAGGATGTGCGAGCCGATGTAGCCCGCCCCGCCTGTGACCAGTACGTTCATGTCGTGGTGGCTCGGATTCGGGACCTGTAGACTGGTGGCACAGGTTCGCCGCCTGTGCGGTCAACGTGTCTCCAGCCTTGGTGATCGGCACAGGTCTCAAACCTGCGCCACGAAAGAACTACGCCCGAGAGGACTCGAACCTCTGACCTGCGGTTTAGGAAACCGCCGCTCTATCCTGCTGAGCTACGGGCGCGGCTGATACAGTGTAGTTCGCCGCCCGGGGCCTCTCAAGGCCCTGCCGGACTTTCACGCCCACCAAAACCAGCCCACGACCCGGAGGCCGTGGGCTGTCGGACTGATGTTCCCATCCGTGCTCAATCAGGTCACTGCAACGGCAACAGATCCGCCAGGATGAGCGGCTCGAGCTCGGCCAGGACGTTGCGGACCGCCCGCCCCGCCGGGCGTTGGGGCAGTCTCGCACCGGCCGGGACGTCCGCGCCGGCGGGGCCGACCTCTGCCGGCTTCAGCCCGGGCAGGAAGACCTCCGGCAGGACCACGGCCGGGCCGCCGCGGCGCCAGGCGAGCATCCTTCGAATGCCGCGGACGGGCCGGGGCGGGATCGGACGCGCCGGCCGGGCGGGGCCGGCGGGCGCCTCCAGGGCGGCCAGGCCTTCCCCGAGCGGCGGGTCGAAGACGATGTAGGCCACCTGCTCGCTCGTATGGCTGCGCTCGCTGTCGCCGATCTGGTCCTCATCGATGGCGAGGTTGAGGGTGCTGGTGGTCAACGGGCTGGACCCGTAGAGCAGCGACCAGCCTCCGTTGGCGCCGTCCATGCCCGCCAGCGACGCCACGGCCGTTTCGACCGTCGGCAAGCCGCTGAGCGAGTAGCTGTAGGGCGGGCTGTCGGCCACGCCGAGGATCGAATCGCCGCCCAGGCCGGCGACGAAGCCGACGCCCGTCATCGTCCCCAGCCCGGCTTCGACGACCACGTAGCCGATCGTCTCATCCGCCCGGGTGACGTCCGAGTCCTCGCCGACCATCTTGCCCACGGTCAACGCCGAGCTGGACGGCGGGTCCGTCCGCAACGAACCGCACGCCCAGAACGCCGACCAGTCCGCGTCGTTGTACGTCATCACCTGGCCGACGACCACCGGCGTGGTGTAGGAGTTGCTGTAGCTGCGCGACTGGCCGGTCCAGTTGGCGTCCTCGTCGGTCACGGTCGAGGTGAACCTGACCGCCTCCATCTTCACGCCGTCGGCGGCGTCGGTGTACACGCCCTCCTCGACCACGAAATAATGCACGTCGATGCCGCTGACCGTGCCGCTCAGCCCGTCGGCCCGCTGGGCCATCACGTCGAAGCTGCCGCCCGAGGCGTTCCGCACACGCACCACCAGCGGGACGCTGGTGTTGTCGTAGTTCGGCGTGCAGACCACGACCATCGATGTGTACGTGTGCGTCAGATTAACCGTGGTCCAGTCCGAATTGTCCACGCCGCTCAGGACCCCGTGCTCAAAGACCGGGCCCGGCACGTCGTCGCTGACGATCGTCACCGTGTCGGAATCCGCCGTTCCGATCGTGTAGCCCGTGCCGGCCGCCAGCGTGATCGTCACCGTCTCGTTGTTCTCGATCTCCGAGTCGTCGACGGGGGTAATGTTGATCACCGCCGTCGTTTGGCCGTCCAACACCGTCACCACGCCGCTGAGCGTCTCGCTGTAATCGCCCGAGGAGGCCGTGCCGGTGACAGTGTAATTCACGTCCACGTCCCCCACCGCCGCCGTGTCCAGCGTCACCGTGAACTGACCCGCGTCCGGCCCGGCTTCGGCCGCCGACGCGTCGTTGGCGACGATCGTGGCCTCCGGCTGCGCCGCCCCGGCCGGGATCAGCGTGAAGTTGTCCACCTGCGAGTGCAGGCCGAACACGTCGTTCACCGACACGCCGACAACACCCGCACCCGTCACGGCCGCGGCGCCCGTGTCCGTGTAGCTGACGTTGTATGTCTGCTGCTGGTCGTCCGTCACCGTCACGTCGATCTGAACGTCCGTGTCGTTGACGACCGTCATCTCCGCCTCGACGTTCCACCAGCCCAACGAATGCGTCTGCCCGTCGTTCGGGTCCGTGAACGTCGCGATCGTCTGCTGCACCACGCTGCTGTGACCCTGGGCCGGCCCGTACCAGGCGGCCGGGGCTGCGCCAGGAATGTTGCTGGCGCCGATCCGCACGTCGATGTTCCCGCCGTTGGCGTTGAGGACCACCACGTAGCCGCCGTAGTGCGCCTGCGAGTCCGTCCAGTCCTTCAGCAGCAGACCGTTGTACGAACCCACACCGCCGAAGGCCGAGAAGTACCGCAGGTGCACGTCCGCGCTGACCGTGCCCTCCGCCATCGTGAAGTCCACCCCGCTCGGACTGAACTTGGCGGTGCGGGTGTCCTGGTTGCCGCCGGCGACTTCCAGCACGTATCCGCCATTGCCCGTCACGCGGGTGAGGATCGGGCTGGCGATCAGGTTCACGAAGCCGTTCTCGTCGCCGGACGTCTCGAAGTCCACCACCGTCGGCTCCACCGACTGGTCATTGTCGGCGATGGTGACCGTGTCGCTTGAAGGCGACCCTACCGTGTAGCCGCTGCCGGCGGCCAATGTCAATGTCACCGTCTCGTCACCTTCCACGTCGCCGTCGTCTACCGGGGTAATCGTGATCGTGGCCGAGGCTTGGCCGTCGGGAATGACCACCGAGCCGCTGAGCGTCTCGCTGTAGTCGCCAACCGATGCCGTCCCGGCGACGGAGTAGCTGACCGTCAGGTCGCCGTC
>DASRZG010000043.1:0-2856 GCA_035686585.1 Phycisphaerae bacterium | reverse complement strand
TGGCTCAGCCCCCGCCTGGCCGCCGTCTCCGCCGACCTGCGGATGATCGCCCTGATCGTCATCCTCCTGCGGGCCGGTTTCGAGTTGAGCAAGGACACCCTCAAGAAGGTCGGCATGCGGGCGATGCTGTTCAGCTTCGTCCCGGCCGTCTTCGAGGGCGCGGCCGTCACCTTCCTGGCGCGGTGGCTGCTGGGGTTCACCTGGCTCCAGGGGGCGATTCTGGGGTCGGTGCTGGCGGCGGTCTCGCCGGCGGTGGTCGTGCCCCTGATGATCGAGTTCATCGAGCGGCGGAAGGGAACGGCCAAGGGCATCCCCACGCTGATCCTGGCCGCCTCCTCGATCGACGACGTCTTCGTCATCGTCATCTACAGCAGCCTCATCGGCCTGTACACCGGCCAGAAGTCCAACCTCCTGTGGAAGGCCGCGGGCATCCCCGTTTCCATCGCCCTCGGCATCGCCGCCGGCCTGGCGGTCGGATCCGTCCTCTACCTCCTCTTCCGCCGCTTCAACCCCCGCGCGACCAAGCGGATGCTGGTCGTCCTGGGCGTGTCGGTCCTGCTGGTGGCCCTGGAGCACCGGCTGGAGGGCACCGTGCCCTTTGCGGCCCTGCTGGCGATCATGACGATCGGCTTCATCATCCTCGAGAAGAACGAGCACATGGCCCACGAGCTGTCGCGCAAGCTCGCCAAGCTGTGGGTGTTCGCCGAGATCATCCTGTTCGCCCTCATCGGCGCGCAGGTGGACGTGCACGTGGCGATGCGGGCGGGAGGCGCGGCCGCCGCCCTGGTCGGCCTGGCCCTGATCGCCCGCAGCGTCGGCAGCTACCTGTGCCTGCTGGGCAGCGACCTGACCCAGCCGGAGCGGCTGTTCGTGGTGGTCTCCTACCTGCCCAAGGCCACCGTCCAGGCCGCCATCGGCGGGGGGCCGCTGCTGGCGATGAAAGCCGCCGGGATGGACGCGGCCCCCGGCGAGGTCATCCTGGCCGTCGCCGCCCTGAGCATCCTGCTGACCGCCCCCGCCGGGGCCTGGATCATCCGCCTCGTCGGCAACCGCGTCCTGCAGACCGAGGAGCTGGTCGCCGCCAGACATACCGACGCCGAGACGGTCCGGGCGGACGTCTTGGCCCGGCTCTGCGTCGCCGAGGCCATGGACGCCGACCCGCCGGCCGTCCGGGAGGGCGACGACTTCCCGAAAGTCCTCCGCGCCTTCGCCGACTGCCCCGGACAGTTGCTGCCCGTCGTGGACAACCGGCGGGCGCTGCGGGGCGTGGTGAACCTGGCCGACCTCAAGCCCATCCTGTCCGCCCACGAGCTGTCCCCGCTGCTGCTGGTCCACGACGTGATGGTCCCGGCGCCCGCGGCCCTGACCGTCGGTACCTCTCTGCTGGATGCCCAGCGGGCCCTGGACTCCGCCGGGGTCGATTGCCTGCCCGTCCTGGAAGAGCCCGCCGGACGCCTGGTCGGCCTGGCCACCCGACAGGCCCTCGCCCACAGGGCCGAGGGGGCCGTCGCCGAATGGCTCGCCGCCCGCGCCCCGGCGCCCTCGTCGTGACGGGGAAACGGCAGGGCATCCCCCGATACCTGCATGGGCCGGGAATGGTGGTGCCACGGTTGCGTTGCTTGCAGCCGTGCCACAGGACTTTCCGCGCGAGGGAGGTTGGGGGCGACATCGCACACCTGATTGTCGGGGGCCGGCCGGAGCCCGGAGAGGGGCCCGAAGAGACGCTCGTGCGGGAGATCGCCGAGGAATCGGGCTGGCGTGTGACACCCCGCGGCCTGGTGGGCTTGCGGCACTTCCACCACCTCGGACCACTCACGCCGTCCATGTCCGACCGCCCGTATACCGACTTCCTCCAGCCGATCTACGCCGCCGTCGCCGAAACCCACGACCCGTCGCTGCTGCTGCCGGACGAGCCCCCCTGCCGTTTCGTCGACGCCGCCTGGGCCCGCCAGGTCACCCGGCCCGAACACCGGCCCCTGCTTGCCGCGGCGCTGGAGCTGCGCGGGGCGATGTGAAGTGCGACCAGATCAGCCCGCAGGGCGGAACATGTTAGCCCACCGCGGGAGCGGTGGGTAAGAGTGCGTCCGTCCGAAATTCCAGCCCCGCCAGGGGCGGAACATGTTAGCCCACCGCGGGAGCGGTGGGAACTCGGGGGGTGGGAATCGTCAAGCCCCTTCAGGGGCGGCACATTGCCCCGTGTCCTCATGTGCCGCCCCTGAAGGGGCTGGGTTAGGTGACGGGCGCCATCGTACCCCCCCGCTTCCGCGGGGGGCTGGCATGTTTCGCCCTGCGGGCTGGAAGACGGGTGCCCCGCCAGGGGACCGTCGCAAGTCACACGTCGTAGTAGCCTTCGCGGCACACCAGAACACCTTCCGCCTTCCCCGACGGATCGTCCTCCCGGCCGGGGGCGTAGACGGCGATGCCGAGGGCGCGCGAGATGATGCCGTCGGCGTCAATCGCGGCGTCAGGATCATGCCGAGTGAGCAGTCGCTGCAGCTCATCCACCCCCAGTTGCAGCAGGTCCCGGCCCAGCCAGATGACCTTCGCCGGACGGAAACACTCCACGGCTTCACATGCTCCGTCTGAGGTGTAACACACGTGGAGCCCTAGACGATGAAAGGCATCCGTCGCATGCAAGGATTCCGCCGTCTTCATGAACGTCCGCGGCCTGCGGCGCAGTGCGGTTCTTACCTCCTTGACGGTCATGCCGAACCTGACTGCTCCCAGACCATTCAGGGGATCCAGATTCACAGCTACTCCTCCCGCCAGCATGCCAAGGCACCGTGTCCGTCGGCGGACGCGCTCCCCTGCGGGTCGCGGTTAAGCAAGGCGCCGCAGGTCATCTCCCCGCGGCCG
>DASRZG010000042.1:0-2924 GCA_035686585.1 Phycisphaerae bacterium | reverse complement strand
GCAGCGGGCCTCTTCTGGAGCGCGGAAATGACCTGGGTGGTTTCGGCGGCGTCTTTGGCGGGCGGAGTGGCCCTGCTGATCGTGGGGGCCGACCTGCTGGTCCGCGGGGCCGGCTCCCTGGCCAAGAGGCTTTCCGTTTCCGGGATCGCGATCGGCCTGACCCTCGTCGCCTTCGGCACCTCTGCGCCGGAGCTGGCGGTGAACGTCTTCGCCTCGGCCGAGGGGCGAAACGACATCGTCTTCGGCAACATCGTCGGCAGCAACATCTTCAATCTGCTGCTGATCCTGGGCGTCTCCGGCCTGATCTACCCGCTGAGCCTGTCGCGGAACACCGTCTGGAAGGAGATTCCGTTTTCGCTGCTGTCGGCGCTGGTGCTGCTGTTGCTGGTGAGCGATTCCTGGGGCGGGGCGTCCGGGCAGAACGTGCTTTCCCGCACCGACGGACTGGTGCTGGCGGCCTTCTTCGCGATCTTCCTGACGTACGTCTTCGGGATTGCCCGGGTGGAGTCTTCCGACCGCTACGATGTTCGCCCGTATTCGCTGGGCACGTCGTTGCTGCTGGTCGCCATCGGCACCGGCGCCCTGGTGGTGGGCGGGCGGTTCTGCCTGGACGGCGCCGTGGCCGTGGCCCGGCAGCTCGGCCTGAGCCAGAAGTTCATCGGCTGCACCATCCTGGCCGGCGGCACGTCGCTGCCGGAGCTGGCGACCTCGGCCGTGGCCGCCGCCCGCAGGCGGTGTGACATTGCCGTGGGCAATGTCGTCGGCTCCAACATCTTCAACATCCTGGCCATCCTCGGGGCAAGCTCGGTGATCCGCCCGGCCGTCTACTCCCAGGCCTTCAACGTGGATCTGTACGTGCTGCTGGGGGCGAGCGTGCTGCTTTTCGTGACGATGTTCACCGGCACCAGACGCCGCCTGGACCGGTGGGAGGCCGCGATCATGCTGGCCGGCTACGTCGGCTACGTCGCCTACCTTCTGCACCGCCGCTGAGCGGATCGCCCACGGGGGCGGGCAGGCGTGCCCGGCCCGCCCGCCGGGCGTGATGGCGCTCGTGCCGCTTGACAGGTTCAAGCGGCGTCGGCTAGGGTAGCGTCCGCCGCTTACGCCAATGAATACGGCACGAGCCCCTCCGGCGGGGGGAGTCTCTTGGAAAGGACCGAAGATGCGAACGGCTTGTCTGATCGCGGTGCTCGGGTGCGTGCTCGTCGGCTGCGAGGGCGAACGGGCCGGGCAAATCGCCCAGGACCTGGAGAGGATCGCCGGTCGGCCGGCGTTTGTCCGGGCGGCCGTGCCGCCGGCGGCCGGGAAGGTCACCACCCAGCTCAGCCAGGACAAGAGGGCGATGGAGATCGACCTGGGCGGCGAGGTCAAGATGCAGTTGATCCTGATCCCGGCGGGTGAGTTCCAGATGGGCTCGCCGGCCGGCGAGAAGGAGCGCCAGGAGTGCGAGACGCCCGTCCACAGGGTTCGCATCACCAGGCCGTTCTACGCGGGCGTCACCGAGGTCACCAACGCCCAGTACCGCCGCTTCCGCCCCGACCACTCCGGCCGCCACCTGGACGGCGACGACCAGCCGGCGCTGTGGGTCTCCTGGTACGACGCCGACGCCTTCTGCCGCTGGCTGTCGGAAAAGATCGGCAAAACTGTCCGCCTTCCCACCGAGGCCGAGTGGGAGTACGCCGCCCGCGCCGGCACGAACACCCGCTTCCACGTCGGCGACCGCATCAGCGGCGTAATGAACTCCGCGGACCTGCCCAAGGCGGGCTGGTACGGCGCCAACGCCAAGGGCCGCAGCCAGTCCGTCGGCCTGCTGACCCCCAACGAATTCAGCCTGTATGACATGCACGGCAACGCCTGGGAGTGGTGCGCCGACTGGTTCGCCGCCGACTACTACAAGCGCTCGCCGGAGGCCGACCCGGCCGGCCCGTCCGCCGGCCAGGCCAAGGTCCTCCGCGGCGGCTGCTATTTCTACTGGACGACGTACTACTGCCGGTCGGCCCATCGCTATCGCTATCGCCCCGACGCCCGCGAGCCGGTGACCGGCTTCCGGGTCGTCGTGGAGGACGGCCCGGCCAGGAAGCGCCCGGGGCCGAAATTCAGACAGCCCTGGCCGCCGCCGCGGATCGTCGCCCTCCCGGACTCTACTGTCACCCCGCGCGAGCGCGAGGTGGCCTGGCAATTCGGCCGGCCGGCGGTGCTGGTGCCCAAGCCCGCCGCCCCGCCCAGGATCGACGGCAGGCTCAACGACGACTGCTGGAGCAAGGCTCGCCCGCTGCGCTTCGTGCACCTCTCCGGCCAGGCGGCCCCGCCCACGCAAGCCACCGCCGCCCGCGTCCTGGCCGACGCCAAGACCCTGTATTTCGCCTTCGACTGCGCCGAGTCCGACATGAAGCGGATTAGCGCCGCCGGCGGCAAGCGCGACGACCCCATCTGGCAGGGCGACACCGTCGAGATCTTCCTGGACACCCACCACCGCCAGGTCCTCGACGGCTATTACCACATCGCCGTCAGCCCGGCCGGGGTGACGATGGACTCCTCCGGCGGCAAGGACGCCGACACGAGGTGGGACCCCAAGCTGACCGTCGCCACGGGCAAGTCCGCCGCCGGCTGGACGGTTGAGCTGGCCCTGCCCATCGCCGAGCTGGGCCTGCCGCCTGGGGAGATCCCCACCGTCTGGGGCATGAACCTGACCCGCTACCGCCCGGAGATCGCCGCCGGCCGGCCGAAGCTGGGCGCCCTCGTGCCCCACTCCTGGCCCGTGGACTCACCGGAAAAGCTTCGCTTCGCCGAGGACACCGGCTGGGCCCAAACCCTCTGCGACAGCTCCCACGTGCCCTGGCGTTTCGGCCACGCCCTCCTCGAAGTCGGCACGCAAGAGACCCCCGCCCCCCGGAGGCACTTCGAGGTGATCGCCCGGGAGGACT
>DASRZG010000041.1:0-10730 GCA_035686585.1 Phycisphaerae bacterium | reverse complement strand
CTACTTCGAGGATGGCCGGCCCCAGGTGGTCCCGCACGGAATCGAAGATCCACCGATTGTAGAAATACAGCGTCGAGACCATCTTGAGCCCGCGCGAGATCGCGTCATCGGGCAGATCGTCCAGTTCCAACACACCGGCACCGAGTCGGGTTGGTTCTCCGGTCGGCATATGTCCCATGGCGGCCATGTCCTAAACAGCAGGGCGTTTCTGTGTGATCGGCGGAACCCATAGACATCCTTGGCTCCGTGGGGGACCCAAGGCGGGGCCCGGTCTGATCAACTCGGCTCTAGCGCCCGGAGCTTTCGCACAAACTCCTCGATCACCCACTTCGGCGTGGACGCACCCGCCGTCACCCCCGCGACGCGTTTGCCGGCGACCATGGTCGGGTCGAAGTCCTGCCACCCCTCCAGGTGATGCGTCGGCACACCGTGGCCCTCGCACAGGCGGGCGAGTTGGCGGGTGTTGGCGGATTGCTTGCCGCCAAGGACGAACATCACGTCCACTTTCTCGGCCAGCTCCACCGCGGCCGCCTGGCGGGTGCGGACCTCGTTGCAGAGCGTGTTGACGATCTTCACCTCGGCATAGCCCCTGGCCACGATCCGGCCGACCATCTCGCCGAAATGCTCCGGGGAGTGGGTGGTCTGGCAGATGATCCCCAGCTTGCCGCCAGGGGGCAGGCGGTCGAGGTCTTCCGGGGCGTCGACGCAGATCACGTCCGGGGCGTACCCGCAGACCGCCCGGACCTCCGGGTGGGCGGCCTGGCCGATCACGACCACGCGGTACCCCTCCGCCGCCAGCCGGGCGACCACCTTCTGGGCCCGCTTGACCAGCACGCAGGTGGCGTCGACGATCTCCACCCCCCGGGCCGCCAGGCGCTCGAACACCTCCGGGCCCTCGCCGTGGGAGCGGATCAGCACCGTCCCTTCCGCGTGGTCGGGGTCGTCGATGACCTTCAGGCCGCCGGCGGCGAGCTTCTCGACCACCTGGCGATTGTGGATGATCTCCCCCAGGCTCGAGATTCGCCCGCCGCGCTGGGCCAGGCTCCTCTGGGCCGTCTCAATCGCACGCTCCACGCCGAGGCAGAAGCCGAGTTTGCGGGCCAGATGTACTTCCATGGCAGCAGAACCTAAGGGGCCGAGGTACAAGATCTAAGGGTCCAGGCGTCAGGGCTGCTTCTGTTCGACTCTCTTCATTCTACCTCACCGCCCAGCGCCCGGTTCACTTCGACCGCACAGAACCGCTCGACCTTCTCGATCGTCACCTTGCCGTCTTTAACGGGGACAGTCCGCGGGTCGGGCTCGAACAGGTGATGGACGGTGGCGGCCTCGGCCCGCAGCGGCCCGAGGTGGAGGGTCAGCGGGCCGCCGGGGCGACTCTTGTGGAGGTTGGCGCAACAGACGACCAGATCGTGGCCTCGCTTCCAGTATTCGCACAGGGTCCAGCGCGGCCCCTCGGCGCGGAGGGACTCGCCCAACAGGGCGTGGATCCGGGTCATGATGTCCGCTTCGTTGGCCGGCGGGAGGATGTCCTTGGGCATCACCTGGCGCTCGGGCATGTAGGGGTCGCGGGTCAGGTCCAGCTCGACGGGCGGAACGATCCGCTTCACCAGGGCGACCTTGCCCCGGCCGTAGTCGGCCGACAGCGACTCGGGCATGGCGGACAGGTCCAACTCGGGCACCCAGTGCGGGGGTCCGAAGAACTCGAGGCTGGGCATGCCCCCGCCGAAGAGCTGCTCGAAGGCGTACTTCTGCCGCAGTCGCGTCCGCTCGTCTCGCGTCCCTGCCTCCCCTGCCAGCAGCAGCGAGCCGCCGGCGGCGACGAATTCGGTGATGATCCCAACCTGCCGGTCGGACACGCAGGCGGTTCCAGGCAGGATCAACAGCCGGCGCCCGGCCAGGAACCGCTCCAGCCCGCCATCCAGCAGGATCGTGAACGGCAGGTGGTTCTCGTACAGCATCTGCTCGACAGCGCACGCCTCCCAGACGGGCCTGTGGCGGATGAAGCCGGTCGTGCTGGTGCCGCGCCAGACCGCGATCGGCGCCACGCGCTCGTCCCGCCCTTCCAGCACGCCGATGTGGGCGTTGCACCATTCGATGAGGTCGGCGATGTCGTCGAACATTCCCCTCGCCGCCGCCAATGGGCCGAGGGTGCCCAGGTACGTCGGCTCCTGGCTGAAGGAGAGCCCGTGGGCCAGCGCCACCAGCTTGGCGGGCCGGTCCACCTCGCCCCAGAACCCGCCGTGGCCGGATAGGCCGTAGAGGCTGCGGATCTTCATCCAGCGCGAGTCGGTGGAGATGCGGACCTGCACGTTCTCAGGCGTCCGGCGCCGGTGGGCGATGCGCTCGTCCATCACGATCTGCCGATCGCCCCCGCCCTCGAACGCCCCGGGCCGCCAGCCGGACTCCTCCATGCCCACCGCGTCCAGCACGCCGAGGCGCTCCTCCAGGTCCACGCCGTGGTGGAACAGGTGGTTGGTTCGCAGCGCGTCACAGCCGGCCCCCGAGCCGAAGGCGGCCCCTGGGGCGATCTGGCGAATCCGCTCGCGGATATCGGCCAGGAAGTCCGAGATCACCTTCGATCGCCACCGGGCCCACTCCTGCAGCAGCGGGTCCTTGACGATCCGGTAGGCGTCGCGGGGCCAGTAGATCAGGTCGAAGTGCGGCAGGTCCACCGCGTCGAACGAGGGGATGCCGAACTCGCGAACCGGGTCGATGTCGGCGAACTTTCTGCGCAGGTAATCGCGAAAGCTCTCCCGGCCCGAACCGGTCCAGCACGGCGGTGGGACGGTGTTGTCCATGTCGATCTGGGCGGGCGTGAGCTGGTCCAGCACGTAGCGGATCAGCTTCCGTTGGTATTCGTGGAACTCCTCCCGCGTCGGATCGATCCAGCGGCGGAAGGTCTGCCCGCCCCAGGGGATGGTGTCGCCGTGGAGGTCCCTGCCCAGCCACCCCTCCGCCTCGGGCACCTCCAGCAGGAAGGTCTCGTAGTAGATGGGGAAGCCCTGGACATACACGTTGGTGGCAATGCCCCGGGCGGCGGCGGCCTCGGCGAACCGCGCGGCCCGTTCGATGACCGGCTTCTCGTACTCCAGCCCGAAGCCCTTCGTGCAGGCGATCTGGACCCGCGTGACGCCCAGCTCGCAAAGGACGTCGAGGTTCTCCTGGGAGGTCTCGTACTCCCACCGCCGCCACTCCTCGGCTGTGGCGTTGCCGGTCCGCATCCGATGAAAGATCGGCTCGTGCGCCCCCACCCCGTACGTCATTCGCCTGCTCACGGCACGCTCCTTCCGCCGGACGTGCAATCTCTCCCGGCCGCTGCCGACGAGGATACGCCGCGCCGCTTGCCGAACAAGGCCGAGCGTCGAAAAGTCTTGCAGACCGCGCGCGGCGCCATACCATGCCGCCATGGAGAATGCGTCGGGCCGTGTTCAGACGTACCCCCCGGGGTGGATCGACCGGGGGAGCGTGCAGTTCGCGCTGGTCGCCGCGGTGGCGGTGACGACCGTGTTCGTCCGCCTCGGGGTCGAAACGATGGACGAGCACGAGTCCAAGGCCGCCCTGGCGGCGCGGGGGATGCTTCGCGACCGCCCGGATGAGTGGGTCGTCGCCGGCCCCGGCGGGGCGCCCATGGCCGAGGAAGACATCCCGCCCCGCACCCCGCTGAACCGCTGGCTCGTGCCGGTCAACAACGGGCTGCCCCGGCTGGTAAAGACGCCCCTGCCCTACTGGCTGATGGCGGCGGCGGGCAAGCTGACGGGCGGGGTGAGTGAGTGGTCGGCGCGGGCCCCGTCGGCGGTCTCGGCCGTGCTGTGCGCCCTGGTGGTGCTGGCGTTGGGCCGGCGGATGTTCGGCCCGCGGCCCGCGCTGTGGGGCGCCCTGGTGTTCCTGACGAGCGTGGGCGTGCAGAAATGGGGCAGGAACGCCCGCCCGGAGATGGTCCTGTGCCTGTGCATCACGGCGGCGATGGGGTGCTTCTACATGGGCCTCAGCGCAACGCGGCGCCGGGACCGGGCGGCGTGGATGCTGGCGTTCTGGGCGGCGATGGGCCTGGCGAACCTGGCCAAGGAGTTCGTGCCGCTGCTGATGGCGGTTCCCCTGCTGATCTTCCTGTGCTACGAGCGGGCCCGGGCGATGGGCCGGGAGGATGTCTTCGAAGACCACGCCCTGTGCCGATGGTGGCTGCGGCGGCGCCGGCCGGGCGGGTTGGGGCGTTGGCGGGTCGGCCGTGGCGTGCGCCGCGGGCTCGACGCCGTGATCCGCAGGCCCCTGGCGCTGTGCCTGGTCTACCTGCTGGCGGGGGTGCTGGTGGGGATCGCCTTCCAGGCGGTCCGGCAGGGGCTGGGATTCGGCTCGGTGGAACTGGGCCTGGCCGTAACGGGCCTGCTGTTGCTGGCGCCGATCGCGTGGTACGGCCTTCTGACTCGCGTATGGCGTGGCATCTGGCCGCTGCTGCCAACGGCGATTCCGGGGGTGATCCTGATGTTGGCCGCCTTCCTGCCGTGGATGTGGTACATGCAGAAGCTCTTCGGCGGCGCCGGGGACATCTTCGCGGAACAGGTCACTGAACGGGCGGCCGGGGAGGGGGGCTGGGGCGTCGAGGGCCCGTGGTATTACGTCCTGCCGCTGCTGACGCTGATCCTTCCGTGGCTGGGCCTGTTGCCCGGCGCGTTGGCGGCCCCGTGGCTGAAGGCCTTCGCCGACCGTCGCCGCGAGCTGATGTATCTGCTGCTGTGGTCGGCGGGGCTGATCGCCGTGCTGACGGCCTCGGCCGGCAAGCGCGAGCACTACATCCTGCCGGCGCTGGGGGCGGTCAGCCTGCTGATGGGCTTCGTCGCCGATGACGTGTTCCGCCGGCGCCGGTGGGCCCCCGCCGTCCTCGGCAGGATCGTAGGCGTCTCGTACGGGGCGGCGTCCGTGGCGGGGGTCGCGACCATGGCGGGGCTGTGGGTGGTGGCACGGCACTACGGCTCGGACATCTCCGCTCTTGTCGACCAAGGCGCTGACATCTCCCGAACGCTCCTGCACCTGCGCTTTCCGATCCGGTGGCTGCATATGCTGGTCGTCACCGCCGTTGCGGCCCTACCCGCCCTGCTGGCGGCACGGGCGTCCCTCCTCCGCCCGCCCGCAACCTTCCCGCTGCTCCTGGCGGCCGGGATTGCGCTGTACGTGGGAATTCACGTTGGCGGACGGTATTGGGACGACCGCGCGCCGGTGGCCGAATTCGCCCGCCTGGCCAAGGCCCGCGTCGGCGCCGAAACCCAAATCGCCAGTTGGGGCGACCCGCAGGCCAAGGTGGTCTACTACTTCGGCCGGAACATCCACTCGGTCACCTGGGAACGGGCCCGGCTGGTCCGGCAGTACGGCCCGGAGGAGGGAACGGACCTGTGGCAGCGGTGGCTGGCCAATCCGCAGGAGATCCAATGGATGTTCAGCTATGGCAGCCAGACGGACAAGACCGGGGAGTACGGCTTCCGGGTCGACACACGGGTCCAAGGGCAGCAGAAGCAGCAGACCGTCTTCGTCCTGTCGGGCAGGGAGGGGCGGTAGGTAGGTCGGGGGGGCACGAAGAACAAACACCAACGACGCCAAATGGCAAGCCGATCGGGTGGTCGGCTTGCCATTTGGCGTCGTTGGTGTTGGTTCACCGATCGAGAGCGGATTGGACCGTGTCGCAGAAGCGGTCGGCGAGGGCGGCGAAGTCGAACGCCGCCACGCGGCGCCGCCCCTCGGCGCCCAACCGCCGGCGCAGGTCGCCGTTGCCGGCCAGGGTCCCGACGGCGCCGACCCACTCCTCGTCCGTCCGCGCCCACAGGCCGGTCAGGCCGGCCTGGACGTACTCGGCGTTGACGCCCACCGGGCTGGTGATCACGGCTAACCCGGCGGCCATGTACTGAAGCACCTTGAAGCCGCACTTGCCGCGGGTGAAGGGCGTGTCCGGCATGGGGGCGATCCCGGCGTCGGAAGAGCCCAGCAGGGCCGCCTCGGCCTCCAGGGACCAGGGGACGTTCTCGACCGCCAGGCCCTCCACCGACAACGGTGCGTCGGCGATCACGCGCAGGACGATGTCGGCCCGCGACCGGCCGATCGCCTCCAGGGCCGACCGCCGCATCGCCAGTTGCTTCAGCGTGCTGCGGCTGCCGATCCACACCAGCCGGAACACCTCCGGGTCCTCGCGCGGCACCGGCGCGGTGTACCGCGACACGTCCAGGCCGGTGGGGATGACCTCCACCGACGCCGCCCCGGCGCCGGCGGCATGATCGGCCAGGACGGCGTTGCCGGCGATGACGCGGTCCGCCCGGCGGACCGTTCGGCGAAAGCGCCGCATACGCCCCCGGTCCGGGCCCCGCTCGGCGGCGCCGGCCTTGTACATGATCGCGTCGTCGAAGTCGTAGATCACCGCCCCCGCCCCGCGCAGGAAGGCGGCATCCCAGGCGGTGAGGGTCTTCTTCTGGATCAGCACCCCGGCGTACCGCGCCCCGGCCGCCCACTGCCGCGCCCGGCCCCAGGCCGTCCCGGCCAGCTCCGCCACGTCCGCTTCAATCCCCCGCTCCGCCAGCGGGGCGATATACGGCTCGATCCGCTGCCGGAAGGCGGCGCCCGACCGGCGGCGGGTCAATATCAGCAGACGTCTTCTCCCGGACATCGTCAACCCTTTCCGCCGGGGATTATACGCGCGCGGCGGATTACTTGCGCCCCCGCACACCCTGGCCCCGCCCCGTCCCGGCCTGGCCGCGTAAGCTCGCCCGATTGACTTACCCCCGCCCGCCCGATACAGTGCAGTCGGGCACGCAAGCGGATGCGGATTCCACTGACACCCTATGGCCGCCGGGAGGTGATCCTGGCGACGATCGTCCTGGCCGTGTTGGCGGCGGTGGGGGCGCTGCTGTTCTGGCCGGCGGCGCTGCTGCCGGCGGGGCTGTGGGTGTATGTGCTGGCGTTCTTCCGCGATCCGTCGCGCGAGCCGGAGGCGCCCGAGGGCTTCCTCAGCCCCGCCGACGGCGTGGTGACGGACGTCTCCCCGGTCGGCCCGGACAGCGCCCTGGGCGTGGCGGGCATGCGGATCGGCGTGTTCATGAGCCTCTTCAACTGCCACGTCAATCGCAGCCCCTGCCGGGGCACGGTGGTACGGGTGGACCGCCACGACGGCGGATTCGTGGACGCCCGCCGCCCGGACGCCTCCGAGACGAACGAATCGGCCACGGTGCTGCTGGCATGCCCCGCCGGCGAGGGGACGTTCCCCGTGGCCATCCGGCAGGTGGCCGGACTGGTGGCCCGGCGGATTGTGACCGATGTAAAGACCGGGCACGTCCTGGGTCGAGGCGAGAGAATCGGCATGATCAAGTTCGGTTCCCGTGTCGAGCTGCTGGTGCCGCACGACCGGCTGGGCGAGATCGCGGTCCGCGTCGGGCAGAAGGTCAAGGCGGGCCGGACCGTGCTGGCGGGCGCGGGCCGGCAGGAGGCCGCGGGATGATCCACCAGGTTGACCCGTTCGCCGAGCCGGAGCAGGCCCCTCATCGCCGCGGGCCGTTGCGGAAGATCATCCTGGGCAGCACGCCCGTGCTGCCGGTGATCGTGACCCTGTGCAACGGCGTGGCGGGGTTCATCTCGATTCATTACGCGACCAAGGGCGGGCTTGGCGGGCTGTCTTCGGGTCACCTCTCCGTGGCCGCGTGGCTGATCTTCGCGGCGATGTTCTTCGACGCCATGGACGGGCGCGTGGCCCGGATGACCCGGCAGGCGACGGACTTCGGCGCCCAGCTCGACAGCCTCTGCGACGCGATCAGCTTCGGCGTGGCGCCGGCGGTGCTGATGCTCCACACCGTCAGCAGGACGCGGGAGATCACCGAGTTCGAGATGTTCGAGGCCCACCCCTCCCTGGGCAAGCTGGTGCTGGCGGTCGCGGTGATCTTCGCCTGCTGCGCCGTGCTCCGGCTGGCGCGGTTCAACGTGGAGAACGCCCCGGACCTGCTGCACCACATGGGCTTCCGCGGGCTGCCCTCGCCCGCGGCGGCGGCGCTGGTGGCCAGCGTGGTGCTGGTGTTCAACTGGCTGCTGACGCTCGAGCACGGGCGGTGGCTGCAGATCACGGTCGGGGTCGCCCTGCCGGCAGTGACCCTGGCGGCGGCGCTGCTGATGGTCTCGCGCTTCCCCTATCCCCACCTGGCCAACCAGTTCCTCTCCCGCAGGAAGCCCTTCAGCACGATCGTCGTCGTCGTGGTGCTGATGGCGGCGGGGCTGATGTTCCTGCCCACCTCCCTGGCCGTGGCCACGATGATCTTCGCCGCCTTCGGCCCGGTGACCGCCATCTACCGCAGATTCCGCCCCGCCGCCACGGACGAGGCGGAAGACGAAGACCTGCCCTAGGCCTGCGGCAACCGGACGTCCTTGACGTGCAGCTCGACGCTGGTGGAGCTGTTGTAGTGATTCAGCACCGGCTCGGCCGCCAGGTCCACCTCGTTCACGCCCGCCAGCTCGTCCGCCAGGTGGCCCATGCCGAACCCCACGCACCGCATCCGCGCACCGCGGCCGGTCACGCCGGCGGCGTCCTGGGCGACGATGAAGTTCACGGCCGCCCCGGCCCGGCCCATCCGCTGCGGCGCCCGCAGGATTCGCACCCCCCGCGCCGCCACCACCGGCCTGGGATTGCCCACGCCGAACGGCGCCAGCCGCTCCAGCCGCTGCACCACCGGGTAGCTCAGCGCCGACAGCGACGTCTCCGCGTCGATCCGCAGCACGGGTGTGAGCAGGTCCGCATCCAGGTTCTCCGCCGCGTAGGCGGCGAATGCCCGGGCGAAGTCCTCCACCTTCTCCGCGCGAACCGTCAGCCCGCCCGCCATGGCGTGGCCGCCGAAGCTCTCCAAGTGGTCGGCGCACGCCGCCAGGGCGTCGTGCATGTTGAACCCGGGAATGCTCCTGGCCGACCCCCTGCCCATCTGGCCGTCCAGGGCGATGATCACCGCGGGCCGGGCGAAGCGGTCCACCACGCGCGACGCCACGATCCCCACCACACCGGCATGCCAATCCTTGCCCGCCGCCACCACCGCATGGTCCGCCGGCGCGGGCAGCTCGCCGCGCTCGACCCGCTCGATGGCGACGGCGGCGATCTCGCGCTCCACCTCACGGCGGCGGTTGTTCTGGCGCTCCAGGTGCTCGGCGATCCGGCGGCACCGGCCGGCGTCGGCGCGGGCGAGCAGCTCCACGGCCAGCCGGGCGTGGCCCATTCGCCCGCAGGCATTGAGCCGGGGGCCCAGGGCGAAGCCGACGTGCTGAGCATCCAGCTTCGTGCCGGTCAGCCCCGCCGATTCCAGCAGCGCCCGAATGCCCGCGTGGGCGGTCGCGGCCAAGCCCTGAAGCCCGTAGGTCGCCAGCACGCGGTTCTCTCCGGTCAGCGGAACCACGTCGGCGATGGTCCCCAGGGCCGCCAGCGAGGTCGCCTCCAGCAGGAAGTTCCGCATGGGCTCGTCCACGCGCTGGCGCCCGCAAATGGCCTTGGCGACCTGCCAGGCGAGCTTGAACGCCACCCCCGCCCCCGACAGGTTCGGGTTCGGGTACGCCCCCTCCCCCAGCGCCGGATGCACGACGGCCACCGCCGCCGGCAACTCCTCCGGCGGGGCGTGGTGGTCGGTCACGATCACGTCCATCCCCAGCCGGGCGGCCTCGGCCAGCTCCGCCACGGCCGAGATGCCGCAGTCCACCGTCACCAGCAGCTTCGCGCCCGACGCGGCGATCACGCGCATGGCGTCAGCGTTGACGCCGTAGCCTTCCTCCAGGCGGTGCGGCACGTAGTAGTCCGCCTCAGCCCCGTGGAGCATCAGGCAGCGGAACAGGATCGCCACGGCCGTCATGCCGTCCACGTCGTAGTCGCCGTAAATGCATATTTTATCGCCACTTCTGACTGCCTTGGCGATTCTATCGGCGGCGGCTTCGATGCCGGGCAGCAGCTCGGGGGGGTGCAGATCGGTCAGCTTGGGATCGAAAAACCGTCGGATGTCGTCGGGGCCGTCGACGTGGCGATTGTGGAGGATCTGGGCGATCAGCGGGGTGATCCGCGCCCGGCGGGCGGCCTCGGCCGCCCCCGCCCACGGCGGGGCGACCTCCCACCGGTACCCCCCCCGCCTCCCTGCCCGAGGGCGGATCATCGCGGACACCTCACTTCCTTGCCGTGCGGGCCGGCATTATAGCACCCGCCATGCAGAGGGGGGAATGACCTTGCCGATATCACAGCAGGTGCCATAGAATACCATCGCCCCCGTTCACCGTCCCGACGGGACCGCCGAAGGGCCACACAATGATCAAGTCGATCCACATCGAGAACTACAAGTGCTTCAAGGACTTCGACATCGAAGGCCTGGGCCCCTTCAACGTCCTGGTCGGCCCCAACGACAGCGGAAAGACGGCCCTGCTGGAGGCCATATTGCTCGCGACGGCTAGCCGCCGTAAGAAGCGCTCGGTGAGCTTCGCCGCTCTCCGCGAAGATCTGGGGCTGAACCTCGGCCCTTACACCTTCTGGCGGAACAATCCCGAAGCGGGATTTCGGATAGCGCTCACCGGGGAGAAGCAGGAGAAGGAGCCGTTCTGGGAACCTCACGTCATGGTCCAGTCTGAAGGGACCGCCCATCTGGCCCGCTTCGCAGCTCGCTATCCAGACGGTACAGATCGGTCCGAAGGAGGAGAAGGTGCGTTTGAGGACCTTCTCGACAGGATCGGGAGGGCGAAATACTACCGCTTCG
>DASRZG010000040.1:0-8944 GCA_035686585.1 Phycisphaerae bacterium | reverse complement strand
TACCGGGTGACGGCGGCCGATTACGACAACAACGTCTCGAAACCCTCCAAGGCGGTGAAGATCGCGGGCGGCCCGGTCTCCGGCGCCCAGGCCCCGCCGGCGTTGACGGATCAGGTGAGGGACCGTCTTGCGTACGCGGACAACGTGCGGAAGATTCACGCAGCCGGGAAAGGCAAGGTCCGCCACGACGTCTTCCTGTTCGCCGGCGACAGCATCACGGCCGCGGACGCGTACACCTTCACGCTGGGCCGGTGGCTGGCACGGGGCATCACCGTCCGCCGGGGCGTGGGGCAGATGAGGACGGATTTCGGCAAGAACAATATCGACAAGTACCTGGAAGAGTCGAAGCCGGAGTTCGCGGTGGTGATGTACGGGACGAACGACTCCAAGAGCCCCCAGGCCGTCGAGGCGGCGATGGCGAACCTGTCGGCGGTGATCGACTCATGCGAGAAGTTCGGCACCGTGCCGATCCTGGCGACGATCCCGCCGCGGGGGTTCGACAAGGACAAGCAGGACGGGCAGGCGCAGTTCAATGCCGCCCTGGTCAAGCTCTGCCGCGACCGCAAGACGCCGATCAGCTACTGCTACGAGGAGATGATGACGCACGACCTGCGGAAGATGCTCGGCGACGGCGTGCACCTGACGCCCACGGACGGCAACAACGCCGCCGGCGCGGCGCTGCTCAAGACGATGGAGCAGGTGTACTTCGCGCTGCGGGACGTCGCGGCGAAGTGACGGTTTGTTTGTAGTGACGCCGTAAGGCGTTTCCTCGAATGCTACGAACGGGGATGCCCTTACGGGCACACTACGAACGACGGGGATGCCCTTACGGGCACACTACGAACGGCTCAATCCCGCGGCCAGGGGGGCGTTTGGCTCATGCGCTCCAGGAGGACGTCGGGCATGTCGAGGTGGAGCCGCAGCCACCGGCCGTCGGGGTTGTCGGCGAGGCCCTCGGCCCAGAGCGACTTGGCCTCGGCGATCCGGCCTTTGACCAGTTGGGCCAGCCCGTGGACGAGTTTCAGGACGCCCCGGCCGTGCAGCCAGAGGGTCCAGTGTGAGACCGGCGTCTCGCCGCGGGCCATCTGCTCGAGCTGGTGGCCCAGGTCCATGCCGCGGTCGCGCCGGCCCAGGGCCATCCACGCGAGCATCTCGTACGCCTGCGCGGGGCTGACGTCGGTGTGCAGCTCGGAGGCGGCGGCCTGGAAGTGCTCCCGCGCGGCCTCGGCGTCGCCGGCCATCTCCGCCACGACGCCCAGCAGGTATTGGACGGGCGACTCGTCCGGGCGGGTGCCGTGCCGGCCGCTGTTGAGGTTCCGCGGGTACTCGAGGCCCTTGGCCAGGATCTCCCGCGCCTCGGCCAGCTCGCCGGAGGCGATGCGCAGGCAGGCCTTGCCGATCAGGGCCTCGGCGTAGCGCCGGTGCACGCCCTTCTCGCTCTCACCGCGCAGGAAGGTCCGCCGGGCGAATTCCTCCACGGCCTCGTCCCACTTCGAGTTGTCCATCAACTGCACGGTCCGCCGCATCGCCGCCCCCGAGCGGGCGCGGGAGGCGCCGGGCAGGTCGTCGTACAGCTCCAGCCGCTCGGCGTGCAGGCCCCGCGACGAGAGGTAATGGTCGATTTCGGAGAACAGGTACAGGTCCTTGTCCGAACCCCGCCACGCACGGCGGTACAGGTCGGCCGCGGCCTCGTGATCGCCGCGATGCTCCGCCGCCATCGCCAGGTTGCGGAGCAGCACGGGATGATCCATCCCCGTCTCGGCGGCGCGGCGCCAGGCGGCCTCGGCCTCGGCGCACCGCCTCCGGCTGGCCAGCAGGTTGCCCCGCATCAGATGGATCAGCGGCTCGTCGGGATACGCCTCCGAAAGCTCCGCCAGCACGGCGATCGAGGCCGTGTGCGCCGGGTGGGCCAGCTCCACCGGGGCCGCACGCATCTCGGCGATAGCGGCATCGGCGGAGGCGTCGTCGCCCAGCTTGCGTTCGACGTACGCCAGGTGCGCCAGCCGGGCCGCCGGGCTGGCCGGCTCATTGGATTCATCCACCTGGAGGATCCGCGCGGCGTCTTCCCACAGGCCCAGCTCGATGTAGCCCATCGCGGCCGAGAGGGTGTCGTCGCCCAGACGCCGGCTGCCGTCGTCCAGGGCCACGTCCACGCCCAGCAGCAGGGCCTCGGCGTGCAGCCGGGGCCAGATGGGGTCCTCCGCCAGCAGTTGCCCGAGCAGCTCGACGGCGTCTTTTTCCCTGCCCGCCAGCCGCAATGCCGTCACGCGGATGGCCCGGCCCCAGCGGTCGCCGGGGGTCACGGCCAGGATCGCGCCGGTGGCCTCCAGGGCGGCCTCGGCATCGCCGGCGGCCAGATGGGCGCACGCCAGGGACGCCAGGGCGTTGCGGCGGGCGCTCTCATACCGCCCGGCCTCTCGGAAGGCATGGACAGCCTTGTCGATCTCGCCCGCCGCCAGCCGGGCCCAGCCCAGCAGCATCTGCAGGGCGGGGTCGCGCGGGGCGCGCCGGAGGCCGGCGGTCAGGTGCTCGATCGCCTCCTCGGTCCTGCCGGCGTGCAGCGCCTGCTCGGCGAGCGAACGCCGCAGGGCGGGGTTGCCCCCGTCGCGGGCGAGCAGCTTGTCCTGCAGCCTGGACAGGTAGGAGCTCGCCGCCGGCCACATGCCGAAGCGCGTCTTCTCGATCAGCTCCAGCAACTCGCCGTCGCTGAGCCCGTCGGCGTCGTCGTCGGCGGAGCGCAGCCGCCTGTGGGGGCGCTCCGGCTCGCTGAACCAGTCCTCGTCGCGGAAGTGGAATCGCGTCCAGTCCATCCGCACCCGCCCGTCCGGGCCGGTGACCTTGACCCGGTCGCATTGCTGCCCGTCGGGGAGGTTCACCGTGGCCGTGAAAGGCGATTCGGGCGTGATGCTCCGGACGTCCCACGCCGCCAGCAGCTCCTCGCCGGCGCAGGCCTCCACGTGCAGCCCCGTCTGCGCCCGCACCGCCAGCAGGTGGATCTTCGCCGCCGATTCGCCCGCCGGCGCGACCGACAGGACCAGGTCCGACTCGGCCGCGTCGAAGCCCTCCGTGCCGCGGATGGGCATCCAGGTCTCGCGCCAGCTCTCGCGGGTCATGGGCTCGATCGGCTCGGCGACGGCCTGGGTGGGCAGGCGCCCGCGCTGGATCTCGACGTAGGTCTGCCCGGTGTCGGAGAACATCCGGTCCCAGAACCGTCCCTGGTGGGCCGTGCCCCAGGTGAAGTACTTCTGCCCCGGCGCCTGGAAGCGGTCGGCGGTCTGCGCCAGGCCGTGGTGGCGGTCGAAGTCATAGAACCCCAGGTAGTCCCGCTGGGGCTCCAGCAGGAACATGTCCGCCTCGGTATAGCGGTTCCAGTACCAGCGGAAGTCGAGCCCGTCGCAGACCGGCCAGCCGTGGCGGGAGTGCATCGCGTCGGCGTGCAGGCCGAAGTAGTAGAACTTGCTCTTGGGGCTCACCTCCACGCCGGCGTTGGACCACCAGTACATCATCCCCGGCAGCACGGGCGGGCCCATGGTGTTGACGTCGACGTCCAGCGCCGCCCGGTTGGGCGCCAGGGAAATCCGCAGCGCCCAGCGGCTTTCGATGGGGGCGACGGCGCTGCCCACCCAGACGCCGGCGGACCCGTCCGGGGCGGTGCGCATGGCCCAGGTGACGGGGCTGACGGTGAACACCGTGTGCCCGCGCCGCCCGAAGTTGAACTCGATCCCGCCCGCCAGCCACGCGCCGCGCGACGAGACGTTCTGGAACTTCAGCGACGGCGGGACCATGAAGGCGTCCTGCCCGGCCAGCTTGTCGACCAGGCTGAACAGCCTGCCTCCCAGGTCCGGCAGGATCGTCGCCCGCAGGTAGCGGTTCTCCAGGATCACCGCCCGGTGCCGCGCGGGGACCGGCTCGGCCGACACGTCCGTCTGCACCGTGTACGGGTATAGGGAGCGCCAGTCCGACCAGCCGAAGGCGGGATACGGGCTGTCGGCGGGGCGGGGGGTCGTGGGGATGTCCAGCCATTCCAGGCGGACACGAACGGGGTCAGGCTGCGCTCCCGCGCCATCATCGGCAGGGGGCGCCTGCCTGCACGTTGCATCTGACATCGAACGGACTCCAACGTTTGCGGATCGGCCCGGCAGTGCACAGGTCGGAATTCTAACCCCGCCCGCGCCCGGAAGATCGCACATTCAGGAAAAACATCGGCCGAGGCCGCCGGTGGCGTTATCTGTGAGCAATTCCCGTATTGGCCCGCGACGCCGGGTGGTTTACCATGCCCGTCCATGGCTGGCGATGAAGTCGAGAATCTGATGTCCGGCCCCGCCGAGCGGCGCTGCGCGGGAGCGGGCGGGGCGGTCCTGTGGCGTGCCGCCGCCAAGCTGAACCTGTCCCTTCGGGTGCTGGGGCGGCGCGCGGACGGATTCCACGATCTGGACTCGGTGGTGGCGAGGATCACGCTGTACGACGATCTGACCGTGACGCCGCGGGCGGACGGGCGGATTCGCCTGGAGTGCACCGGCGCCGACTGCGGGCCGGCGGAGGAGAACCTGGTCGTCCGCGCGGCCAGGCTGGTCGCCGGCGGCAAGGCGTACGGGGCGGACATTCGACTTGGCAAGCGGATCCCCCCGGGCGCGGGCCTGGGCGGCGGCAGCAGCGACGCGGCCACCGGCCTCCTCGCCCTCAACGAGCTGTGGGGTGTCGGGGCGGGCGACGAGCGGCTGGGGCGTTGGGCGGGCGAGCTCGGCTCGGACGTGGCGCTGTTCCTGTCGGGCCCGGCCGTGCGGATGCGGGGGCGCGGGCTTCGGCTGGACCCGCTGACGATGCCGCCGTTCCACGCGATCGTGACGATGCCGGACATCCACTGCCCGACGGGGCAGGTCTACGCCGCCCACGACGCCGCGCCGCCCGCGCCGTCGGCGGCGGGGGAGCGGTGGCGGCGGATGGTGGATTCGGGCGCGATGGAGGGGCCCCCGTCGGCGTGGCGGGAGGGTCTGGTCAACGACCTGGCGGCCGCGGCGGTCCGCGTCAGACCGGCGCTGGCGGAGGTGATCGACCGCCTCCGCGAGGGGCTGGGCGTGCCGGTTCACGTCACCGGCAGCGGCAGCGCCGTCTTCGCCCTGTTCGACACCGCCCGCGAGGCGTTGTCGGCGGCGGCGGGGATTCCGCGGGAGTGGCGGAGTCGCAGCCGGGTGGCGGGGTTAAATCCGTGGTAGCGGCCTTGACAGCATGTAGCCCTGCTCATAGCATGGTGCTCTGTGCCAATGAGAATGGGTTACGATCCAGGACGGGAATGTGCATGGACACCTGCCCCAGGCGGCGGTGCCCTTCCCGGCAGTGCGCTGCTGCCGGTTATTGTGTCCTAGGCCGCTTGTTCGCCACGGCGGCGTCAGGCGGCCATCCCACGACCATGATCCCTTTGGGGATGGAATGTTGCGCCGATCGCTGCACAGGGCGGGCCCGTGTGCCAATTGGTGACGGAAGGCGATGGTTATGGCCAGGAAAGCCAAGACGACGGTGAAACGACGGACCGCCCCCCCGGCGGGGGGGGCGAGCGGGGTGCGGAAGAGCTACATCGGCATGACCGGCGCGCAGTTGTTCCACGAGATGCTGCTGGAGGCGGGCGTCGAGGTGCTGTTCGGGTTCCCCGGCGGATCGGTGCTGCCGATCTTTGACGCCCTGTACCAGACGCCCATCCGGTTCGTGCTGACCCGGCACGAGCAGGGGGCGGCCCACATGGCCGACGGCTACGCCCGCTCGACCGGCAGGGTCGGGGTGTGCATCGCCACCAGCGGGCCCGGCGCGACCAACCTGGTCACCGGGCTGGCGACCGCGTTCATGGACTCGGTCCCGGTGGTCGCCTTGACCGGGCAGGTCGTCAGCAACCTCATCGGCAACGATGCCTTCCAGGAGGCGGACACCACCGGCATCACCCGCCCGATCACCAAGCACAACATGCTGGTCAAGCGCGTCGAGGACCTCGGCCGGTCCATCCGCGAGGCGTTCCACATCGCCTCCACCGGCCGGCCCGGGCCGGTGGTGGTCGACATCGCCAAGGACGCCACGATGGCCACCTTGGAGGCGGAGCCGAAGCTGGAGATGGACCTGCCCGGGTACAAGCCCGTCACCGCCGGGCACATGCGCCAGATCAAGGCCGCCGCCGAGATGATCAACGAATCCCGCAAGCCGGTGCTGTACGTCGGCGGGGGGGTGATCATCGCCGAGGCGTCCGAGGATCTGCGGGCGCTGGTGGACAAGGGCAAGTTCCCCGTGACGACCACGCTGATGGCCATGGGCGCGATCGACGAGACGGACCCGCTGGCGCTGCAGATGCTGGGGATGCACGGCTCGGCCGCCGCCAACTATGCGGTGCAGGAGTGCGACTGCCTGGTGGCGGTGGGCGCTCGGTTCGACGACCGGGTGACCGGCCGGATCGAGACCTTCGCCCCGCAGGCGAAGATCATCCACATCGACATCGATCCCGCCTCCATCTCCAAGACGGTGGTGGTGGACGTCCCGGTCGTCGGCGACGCCAGGGACATTCTCCGGAGGCTCTTGCCGCTGATCAACCCGGTGCGGCGTCCGGGGTGGCTCAAGCAGATCGCCGGGTGGAAGAGGCAGTTCCCCTTCAGCTACGCCCTGGGCGAGCGGATCAAGCCCCAGGCCGTGGTCGAGGCCATCGGCCGGCTGACGGCCCACGACGCCATCGTCACCACCGGCGTGGGCCAGCACCAGATGTGGACTGCCCAGTACTACGGGTGGCGCCGCCCGAGGCAGTTGATCACCTCCGGCGGGTTGGGGACGATGGGCTTCGGCCTGCCGGCGGCGATCGGCGCCCAGTTCGGCAACCCCGGGCGGACGGTCATCGACATCGACGGCGACGGCAGCTTCGCCATGACCGTGGGCGAGCTGGTCACCGCCGTCCAGTACCACCAGCCGGTCAAGGTGGTGGTCCTGGACAACCACTATCTCGGCATGGTCCGGCAGTGGCAGGAGATGTTCTACAACCGGCGGTACTCCGCCACCGAGCATCCCTGCCCCGACCTGCCCAAGCTGGCCGAGGCCCTCGGGGCCACCGGCATGCGCGTCACCGAGCCGGGCGAGGTGGACGACGCGATCAACCAGATGCTCAAGACGGAGGGCCCCGTCGTGCTGGTCGCCGAGGTCGAGCCGGAGGAGAACGTCTTTCCCATGGTCGCCTCCGGCAAGAGCCTCCACGAAATGGACATGGGCCGGCTGGTGTAACCGGATTTCCGAATTCCGATTTCCCATTTCCAATTGACGGAAGCCCCTTCGTGTAATTCGTGTAATTCGTGGACTGTTCGCTTCGTGGACTGAGGTAAGGATCGATGGACAAGGAAATGAAGCACGTCATCACCGCGCTGGTGATCAACAAACCGGGCGTCCTGGCGCACGTGGCGAGCATGTTCGCGGCCCGGGGTTTCAACATCGATTCGCTGGTGGTCGGGCGGACGGAGGACGCGAACCTCTCGCGGATGACCATCGTGGTGCTGGGCGACTATCGCACCCTCGAGCAGGTCCGCAAGCAGCTCAGCAAGGTCATCGACGTGGTGCGGGTGCGGGACTTCGCCGGGGTCGACTTCGTGGAGCGCGACCTGATGCTGTGCCGGGTGGCGGCCGGCCAGGAGCAGCGGGCCGCCATCATCGAGCTGACCAACCTCTTCCGCGGGCGGGTGGTGGACGTCGCCCGCAACAGCCTGACCGTGGAGCTGTCGGGCCCGGAGGCCAAGCTGGAGGCCTTCATCGACCTGGTCCGCCCCTACGGCATCCGCGAACTGGCCCGCACCGGCATTATCGCCATGAACCGCGGACGGAAACTGGAGAAAGGCGAAGGGGATTCCTGATCGGGCCCCCACGGCTCGCAGGAGAACACGAATTACACGGATTAAGACGAATTGCACGGATTAAGACGAATTGCACGAAAGGATTTGTTGTTTTACCTTCTTGCTGTCTTCGTGTAATTCGCCGTAATCCGTGAAATCCGTGTTCTCTCGCATCCCTGACCCGAAAGCCCCATCACCGGCACTGTGCAGGCAGCGAGGAGGCCGTTCATGGCTGACGAAAGGATCAAGGTCCTGTTCGACACGGACATCGGGTCGGACATTGACGACGCGGTGGCGCTGGCGTACCTGCTGTGCGAGAGGCGGTGCGAACTGCTGGGGGTGACGACCGTCTCGGGCGAGGCGGCCAAACGGGCCGAGATGGCCTCGGCCGTCTGCCGCAACGCCGGCAGGGATGACGTGCCCGTCCACTCCGGCTGCACGGAGGCCCTGCTTCACGACATCCCCCAGAAGCGCGCCCCCCAGGCCGAGGCCCTGGGCGCGTGGGACCGGCAGCGCGACTTCGCCCCCAACACGGCCGTGGAGTTCCTGCGGGCGACCATCCGCGCCCACCCCGGCGAGGTGACGCTGCTGACGGTGGGCCCGCTGACCAACGCCGGCCTGCTGTTCGCGACCGACCCGGAAATCCCCTCGCTGCTGAAGGCGATGGTGCTGATGTGCGGGCGGTTCCAGGTGGGCATGGGCGGGGAGTGGAACGCCATCAACGACCCACACGCCACCGCCATCGTCTACGGAAACGGCCTCCAGAGCCGCCCGCCCCGGCACGTCAGCTACGGGCTGGACGTGACCAACCGCTGCCGGCTCGACGCCGACACCTGCCGCCGGCGCTTCACCGCGCGGGCCCTCAAGCCCGTCCGCGACTTCGCCGAGGTCTGGTTCCGCGGGCGCGACCAGATCACCTTCCACGACCCCCTCGCCGCCGCCAGCATCTTCCAACCCGACCTGTGCGAATACCGCGACGGGACGGTGACCGTCTCGCTGACCCCGCCGACCCTCGGTTGGACGGTCTTCACCGACCGCACCGACCGCACCGACGAAAAGCCCCACACCATCGCCTGCAACGTGGATCCGGACCGGTTCTTCGA
>DASRZG010000039.1:0-3934 GCA_035686585.1 Phycisphaerae bacterium | reverse complement strand
GCTCTTTTGGTGTAGTCGGTATGCGGTCGCTGGGTGGGCTACTACAACAGCGGGAACTGCGGGATGGTTGACCAGAAGCGTCTGCGGGCGTATCTGCGGCTGCACTTGGCCGAAGGCGTCGGACCGATCACGTTTCACAAGATGGTGGAGGCGTTCGGGGGCGTTGAGGACGTGTTCGCCGCTTCGCCCGGCCAGTGGAAGCGGGTCGAGGGAGTCGGGGCCGGTAAGTCGCAGGGCATCGGGGCCGTCACCGACGAGCAGGTCGACGAAGAGCTGCGCCTGACCGACGAGCACAAGGTGGAGATCCTTTGCTGCGAAGAGGACGGCTATCCGGCGGGACTGAAGATGATTCCGGACCCGCCGCCGATCCTCTACGTCCGCGGGCGGCTGGACCCGACGGACGCGGTCGCGGTCGCCGTGGTCGGGGCGAGGCGGTGCACGCACTACGGGCTGGAGCAGGCGGAGCGGTTCGGGCAACTGCTGGGCCGGGCCGGATTCACCGTCGTGTCCGGTGGGGCCAGGGGCATCGACACGGCGGCCCACCGCGGGGCCCTTGCGGCCGGCGGGCGGACGATCGCCGTGATGGGATGCGGGCTGGCCCAACTCTATCCGCCGGAGAACCAGAAGCTGTTCGACCGGATTCTCCGCGAGGACCGCGGGGCGATCGTTGCCGAGCTGCCCATGCGGACGGCGGTCCTGGCGGGCAACTTCCCCACGCGGAACCGGATCATCTCCGGGCTTTCGCTCGGTGTGCTCATCATCGAGGCCGCCCGGCGGTCCGGATCGCTCATCACCGCCCGGGAGGCGGCCGAACAGGGCAAGCAGGTCTTCGCGCTGCCCGGCCGCGCCGATTCGCCCATGAGCCACGGCACCAACGAGCTGATCCGCGACGGGGCCACGCTCGTGCAGAACCTCGACGATGTCCTCGCCGAACTGGGCGGGGTCGGCCGGAAGGTCTCGGAGATGGAGACCGCCGAGCGGGCGGCGCTGCCGGCGGGACTCGACGAGACCGAACGGGCACTGGTCGAGGCGCTCGAAGGGGGACCTCTCGGACTGGACGAGCTGGTCCGGCGTACCAGTGTGGACACCGGCCGGGCCGCGTCGGCGATGACCATGCTGGTCCTGAAGGGCCTGGTCGCCCAGCAGCCCGGCAACGTCTTCGCGCGGAAGAAGGCGCCGCCGCGGAGGCCGTGAGGACCCGAACGATGGCGATGCGGACCCGACAGCCGGCAGGCTCAAGTGGCGGGCGTGGGCGATCGGGCTGCTTCTGCCCTGCGTGCCATGCATCCCGTCGTGCGCGCTGTACCACCGGCATCAGATCAAGGGGGTCCTTCCACGGGAGATCCGGGAGGAGCTGAAGGCGGCCGCCGACGCGGCGTGGTTCCGCGGCCGCTCCGCAAGGACTGGGGACCCCGGCCGGCGAGGAGAACCCCTCCGGCAAATGTGCCCAGAAATGTCTTGAAACCGCCGCGGGCGGGGGTATCATTACCCGCTTGGGAAACGAAGCGAACATGAGCCGGGCCGGTCCTGCCCGTAAGGACAATGGTTGAAGTATGATTAAAGTCAAGGCCAGGAGCAACGAGTCAGTCGAGCAGATGCTCAAGCGGTTCAAGAAGATGTGTGAGAAGGAGGGGCTCACCAAGGACATCAAGCGGAACTCGTACTACGAGAAGCCGTCCGAGCGCCGCCGCCGGCGCCATAGAAAGAGCCTCAAGCGCGTTACCCTTGGACAATGAGGTTTGCGCCTTAGGGGATAAGGCCGGAATCGGGGGGGGGGGCAATCCAAGCCTGCTCGAGATTCGGACAGGCAGGATGGTTGCCGACCGCGTCGGCGAAAAGAATCTGCCGTTCACGCTTGATTCCCCCTTGGTCTTCTGCGAACATCGCGCCGGCTTTCACTGGATGGTTTCGGTACGCCTCGAACGAGGATCCACGAGACGACAAGGAGCGAGTGCGTGGGCGTTTTATCCGAGCTGTGGCTCCGTTACCGGGGTGCCGTTCTAGCGGGGGTGGTCTTGGTCGTGCTGGGGATGGGAGCGTTTCCGGCGACGGGGGAGGAGCCCGCGGCGGCGGCCGGAACGAACGTAAACGGCGGGCATGAAATCCCCTGGCTGTGGTGGATTGCCCCGGTCGGGGCGGTGCTTGCCCTCGTGTTCGCCTGGGTGTTCTTCCGGCAAGTGAAGTCCGCCGACCCGGGCGACGAGAACATGAGGGAGATCGCCGAGCACGTCCGCGTTGGCGCCTATGCGTACCTCCGGCGCCAGTACAAGGTCGTCCTTCTGTTCTTTCTCGCCGCCGCGGCGGTCCTCTTCGTCATGGGCTGGGTCTTCCACATCCAGCACAAGATCGTCTTTGCCGCGTTCCTCACGGGGGGGTTCTTCTCGGCCCTGTGCGGGTTCCTCGGGATGAAGACCGCCACGATGGCCTCCAGCCGGACCGCCCAGGGCGCAAAGGAGGGCCTGAACCGCGGCCTGACCGTCGCTTTCCGCGCCGGGGCCGTGATGGGCCTGGTGGTCGTCGGGTTCGGGCTGCTGTACATCACCATGTGGTTTCTGCTCCTGACCAAGCTGGCCCCCTGGCTGTGGGAATCCGCGGGTTGGGGCGGGTTCCACATGAGCCTCGTGGAGGTCGCGGGGGTCATGCTGACGTTCGGGATGGGCGCCAGCGCGCAGGCGCTGTTCGCCCGCGTCGGGGGTGGCATCTACACCAAGGCGGCCGACGTCGGGGCCGACCTCGTCGGAAAGGTCGAGGCCGGAATCCCCGAGGATGACCCCCGCAACCCCGCCACCATCGCCGACAGCGTCGGGGACAACGTGGGCGACGTCGCCGGGATGGGGGCCGACCTCTACGAGAGCTACTGCGCGTGCATCCTCGCCGCCGCGGCGCTCGGCGTCTCGGCCGCCATGTCCCTGGGCGTCGAGGCGCAGGCGATCAAGCTCCTGGCCGTTCCGATGGTTCTGGCCGGGGTCGGGATCCTCCTGAGCATCGTGGGGATCTACATGGTCCGCACGAGGGAAGGGGCGACGATGAAGCAGCTCCTGGGCGCGCTGGGCCTGGGGGTGAACGCTTCGAGCATCCTGATCGTCGCGGCTGCCCTCGGCGTCTGCTACCTGCTGCTGGGGGACGTCCGGGACGCGGGCGGCGCGCGGGTGGTGTCGTGGCTGGGCGTATGGGGCTCGATCGTCAGCGGCCTGGCGGCCGGGATCGTCATCGGAAAGAGCGCCGAGTACTTCACCAGTTATGATTACCGCCCGACGCGCGACATCGCGCGCAGCGCCGAGACGGGCCCGGCGACGGTCCTGATCGCCGGGCTCGCCACGGGCATGAAGTCCACGTGGGTAGCGCTGACGACGGTGATCGTGACGGTCATCGCCGCCTATTCCTTTGCGGGCGGGTTCGACAACATGCTGATGGGCCTCTACGGGGTGGGCATCGCGGCGGTCGGGATGCTCGCCACGTTGGGCATCACGCTGGCCACCGACGCGTACGGCCCGATCGCCGACAACGCCGGGGCCAACGCCGAGATGACCCACCAGCCCGCCGAACTCCGCAAGCGGACCGACGCGCTGGATTCTCTGGGCAACACCACCGCCGCCGTCGGCAAGGGCTTCGCCATCGGGTCGGCGGCGATGACGGCGCTGGCGCTGCTGGCGGCCTACGTGGAGGGGGTCCGCGTCGAGCAGAACCGCGAGGCGATGACCGGCATCGTCGCGCGCGTCCCCGAGGCGAAGACCGATCCTGAGGCCGGTGTCGGCGAGCTGTACTACCTCGGTCATCGCAAGTTCGCGATGAAGTTTCAGGAAGGGACCCAACAGCGCGACTTCACCGCCTTGATGGCTCTGTCGGAGCTGCCCAAGGACCTGAAGCCCGGGACCGCCCTCAAGCCCTTTGCCGTGGTGTGGAACGAAAAGGGCGAGTTCAAACGGATCCTGGA
>DASRZG010000038.1:0-2219 GCA_035686585.1 Phycisphaerae bacterium | reverse complement strand
CGCCGGGGCCCGCGCGATTCTGTGGCCCCCTCGTCGGTTTAAGCCGATATAATGAGATTGATTATGGACGCCATGACGGGGCAGATCGTCCTGTTCGGCAGGCTGCTGTCCTGGCAGTGGGAGGCGGTTCTGCGCCTGGGGGCCGCCGCTATCCTCGGCGGTCTGATCGGGCTCGAGCGGGAACATCGCGGGCAGAGCGCCGGGTTCCGAACGCAGCTTCTGGTGGCCTTGGGGTCGGGCCTGGCGATGCTGGTGAGCCTGCACTTCGGGCGGATCTTCGGCGGCGGCGCCGCCACGGGAGCAATCCGTGTCGATCCGGCGAGGGTCGCTTACGGCGTGATGGGAGGCATCGGTTTCATCGGGGCCGGGGCCATCATCCGCCACGGGTTCGGGGTTCGCGGTCTGACGACGGCGGCGACGTTGTGGTGCACGGCGGCCCTCGGACTGGCCTGCGGGTTCGGGATGTTCTTTGTCGCCGCCGCGGCTACCGTCATCGTGCTGTTCGCCCTGCTCGTGCTCAACCGGCTGGACACCGCGATCCCCTCGCAGGCATACAAGGACGTGGTGATCGTGCTGCCGTTCACGGCCGAAGACAGCGTGGGGCGATTTCAGCGGCTCCTCAAGGTTCGCGGGGCCAAGATCCGAGACGTCCAATACGATCGAGATTACCGGGAGAACATCGAGACCATCACGTTTCGGGTGTCGATCTCGTCGCGTTTCCGCCTGGAGGAACTGCTCTCCATGGCCGAAGGCGTACCGGAAGTAATCCGCATCACCATCCGCTGAGCGCCGACCGTCGCCTCCGTCCCGGTTCCGCCAGTCGGTCCGTGCCTGCCCCGGCGAGTCCTACCCGGTGACGCCCTTGGCCCAGACGTACTGGACGACGAAGAGGGCGGCGAAGACGTAGACGAGGATCGGGCATTCCCTCACGCGGCCGGTCACGAGCTTCCCGAAGGCATAGCTGATGAACCCGATGGCGATCCCCGCGGAGATGGAATACGCAAAGGGCATCGTCACCATGGCCAGGAACGCCGGGATGGCCTCGGTAACGTCGTCCCACTCCACGTCGCGGATGGCCCGGATCATCAGCGACCCGACCAGGATCAGCGCCGGGGCGATCATCGGGTAGCGAAGGACCGGGTCGCCGAAGGCGTCCGTTCCGACCCGCACGCCTCCCCCGACCATCTCGACCAGAGGCTGGAACAGCAGGGCCGCCAACATGCACAGCCCGGCGACGATGGCCGCCACGCCGGTCCTCGCCCCCGCCGCCACGCCGGTGATCGACTCGATGTAGCTGGTGACGGTGCTGGTCCCGAGGGCGGCCCCGGCGACGGTTCCCGCGGCGTCGGCGGCCAGGGCCCGCTCGGCCTTCGGCAGATGCCCGTCCTGCATCAGCCCCGCGCGCTTCGCCACGCCCACCAGCGTGCCCACCGTGTCGAACATGTCCATGAAGAGGATGATGAAGGCGAACGCGAGGACGTGCGACCAGTTGCCGCTGACGAGCTTGCCCCAGAGGGACCCGAACCCGCCGAACAGCCCGCCGGCCGTCGCCCGCAGCCCGCTCGGGCGGCCCACGACGCCCTGGTAGTGGACGGTGCTCAGCGTGAGCGGGTGGCTGGCGGCCTGTGGTTCGCCGGACCGGATGAACTGCACCGGCGCCCGGGCGGACCCCGCCGCGGCCGCGGCCGCCGATTGGAGGGCCGGGGCGTCGGCGACGTCGCGGTCGTTGAATGTGGTAATGACGTCGCCCCGTCTGAGCACGCCGGCGCGGGCGGCCGCCGAGTTGCGCCCCACGGCGACCACCTCGACCCCGCGGGGGCTCTGCTCGACAGTCAACCCGAGGTCCGGGCGGATGGACAATCTCCCGAGCCCCCACGTGGCGGCCGTGGTGACGAGGATCCCGATCAGCACCGCCCCTCGGACCCGGAACGCCGCCAGCGCGAGCGTGACGCCCAGGCCGACCAGCGTCAGCAGCGCCTCGTAGTTGTCGGCCATCGATTCGAGGGCCAGGCAGGTGACGGGGTGGGGCCGAACCAGGTTGCCCCACTCAAACCCGATCAGGGCGATGAACAGCCCGATCCCGGCGGCGATCCCGCTCTTCAGTGCGTCGGGGATGGCGTTGAGGATCTGCGAGCGAAACCCCACCACCGAAAGCGCGAGGAAGATCGCCCCGGCCACCGCCGTCAAGGCGAGGGCCTCCTCCCAGGTGAGCTTGAAGA
>DASRZG010000037.1:0-6937 GCA_035686585.1 Phycisphaerae bacterium | reverse complement strand
GGCCACAGGGGATATCTTACCAGCAATCGGGCGGCGGGGGGTACCGGGATGCGAGATCGCGACGTGGGCGGAGTTTGTGCGCAAACCGGCCCTGCCGGGCCGGTTCAATCACGGGGGTGGTGCAGCACGACGCACTGACGGCCCGGTGAGCCCGGGCCGGTCCACGGGCGGTCAGTCATGCACTCAGGCGAACGGCTCGTACTGCCCGGGTGCCGATGACTGCACGGAGTCGCCGGCGCAGCTCCATCAGCGCCTCGGTCTGTCGACGCGATTCTTCCTGGATGGCCTGACTGTCAGGCCGGTCGAACGTTCCCGCAATGTTGTCCGTGTCACAGATGATCATGACGTTCCTTCGCATAACCTGCTTCTCCTTCCATCGGATGTCGGCGGAGACGAGCATTACTCTTTTTCCGTGCGTTGCTTCCAAGCTTGGCGTAATGGCAGTCCCTTGTCCCATTGCATTTCCCTCCCGACCGGGTATCGTGGCGGGACCATGAACTTCGTGATCTTCATGCCCGATGAGATGCGGGCCGAGTGTGCCGGCTCCTACGGGCACCCGGTGGTCCGGACGCCCAACCTCGATCGCCTGGCGGCGGAGGGAACGCGGTTCGACGCCGCGTACATTCAGCACCCCGTCTGCTCGCCCAGCCGGTGCAGCATGTTCACCGGCTGGTACCCCCACGTGGCGGGGCACCGTACGTTGTGGCACCTGCTCAGGCCGCACGAGCCCAACCTGTTCAAGTACCTCAAGCAGGCCGGCTACGACGTCCGCTGGTACGGCAAGAACGACCTGCTGGCGACCGCCAGCTTCCCGGACTCGGTCACCGAGGCCCTGCCGCCGGAGGGGTATCGAAACGTCGGCGACCGGATCACCGGCGACCCCGACGACCCCCACTACGACAGCTTCCTCGCCCAGCCCTTCCCCAAGGGGCCGTGGGACACCGCCGACGCCTGCTGCGTCCGGCGCGGCATCGACTTCCTCCGGGGCAGGCACGACCGGCCCTTCATGCTCTACCTGCCGCTGACGCTGCCTCACCCGTGGTATTCCGCCCCCGAGCCGTGGCACAGCATGTACAAGCCCGAGGACGTCCCCGCCCCCAGGCCGCCGGAGCTGGCGGGCAAACCCATGTTCCACGAGCTGATACGCACGACACGGAACCTCGGCCGGCTCGACGAGCGGGAGTTCCGGCGGATCGCGGCGGTGTACCTCGGCACCATCACCTACGTCGACCACCTGTTCGGTGAGCTGCTCAAGACGCTCGACGAGACCGGCCTCGCCGAGGACACCTGCGTGATCCACTGCTCCGACCATGGCGACTGGGCCGGCGAGTTCGGCCTGGTGGAGAAGTGGCCGTCGGCCCTGGACGACACGATCGCCCGGGTGCCCTTCGTCATCCGCGCCCCCGACGGGGAGGCCGGGCACGTGGTGGACACGCCGGTGGAGCTGTTTGACATCATGGCGACGGTGCTGGAGTTGGCGGCCGTCGAGTGCCGCCACACGCACTTCGCCCGGTCGCTGGTGCCGCAGATCAACGGCACCCCCGGCGACGCCGGCCGGGCCGCCTATGCCGAGGGCGGCTACGACGGCCACGAGCCGCATTGCTTCGAGGGCCGAGACGCCGGCGACCACGCCGGACGGACCGCCGACAACATCTACTACCAGAAGGGCCACCTCCAGCAGACCGACCCGGCCGGCGTCTGCCGCACCGTCATGGTGCGGACCGACACGCACAAGCTGATCTATCGCACCGCCGACCTCTGCGAGCTGTACGACATGCGGATAGACCCGCGGGAGCTGAACAACCTCCACGGCCGACGCGAGGCGGCCCGGGTCCAGCGGGAACTGGAGCAGCGGCTGCTGCACTTCCTGGCGAGCACGTCGGACGTGACCCCCTTCGACGAAGACCCCCGCGGCCTGCCGAAGGGGGGGTACGTGGACTCGGCGGGCGCCTGAGCCGGCTACCTGCCGATCTCGATGCCGAAGAAGCCCGGCTGCGATGCCGGCGGCTGCTCGATGGCCTCTTTGACCCGCTGGAACGTCTCCAGCGTGCCATCGGGCCAGGCCTTGGCGTGGTGGGTGTTGAGGATCTCCAGCAGTGTCTTCTGAGCGCCCGCCAAGCTCCCCTCCTTGATCAGGTCCTGGGCCTGCTGCAGCAGGCGCCGGGCGGATTCCTGCTGGCGGGTCAGTTCGGCCTCCTCCGGCTGGTCGGCGGGGCGGGTGCCGGCGACGATCCTTTTCTGGATGTCCCCCAGCTTCCCCACCGCTTCGGTCGGCCAATAGCGCCAATCCGTGCCGTTGAGCATCTCCACCAGGACCGACTGCGCCTCCAGCAGTTTGCCCTGATCGGCCAGGGCCGCGGCGCGATCGAACTCCTTGCGGGCCTCCTGCTTGCGCCGCGAGATCTCCTCCTCCGACGGCCCCGCCGGCCGGCTGGCGAGGATACGCTTCTGCGTGTCCCGCAGCAGCTCCTCGGCCCCCTCCGGCATGTCCCGCCGGTCGAAGCTGTTGATCAGGCTGACCAGGATGTCCTGAGCGGCCATCAGGTCTCCCGCTTGGTGGTACCGCCTCGCCTCCTCGAACCGCCCCTGGGCGGTGCGGCGCTGCCCGGGGAGCGGCGACGGCGCCGACCCGATCCTCGTGCCCTCCGGCACCTCGGGGAACATCCCGCCCGACCGCCGGCCAGCCGGCTCGGGGACGGTCCAACGCGGCTCCGGTTGAGGCGGCAGCGGCACGGACCGCTTCGGCCCGAAGGCCGTGATCGCGGCGTACATCCCCCCGCCGCCGACCAGCGCGGCCAGCACCACTCCCAGGATCAGCCCCGCCCTGCCTCCCCTGGCCGGTGTGGCCCGGGCCGCGCCGTTGCGACCGGCCGCGCCGGCTTCGATCAGATCGTCGATGGCCCCCCCGGCCTCGTCTTCCGCCTGGGCGGGTGCTGCCTCATCGTCCGGCGGCGGCGGGTCAGGCCAGTTGGCGGGGCCGTTGAGATTCCGACCGCACCGCGGGCAGCTCTTCAGCGTCTCGTCGGGCGGCAGGGGCGACTGGCACGACCAGCACAGGCCCAGGTGCCTCGCCACCAGCGGCGCACGCCCCGCGGGCGTCCACAGGCCCCCTGTGGCCGGGCCGCGGACCACGGTGCCGGGCGCCACCTTGCCCTTCTCGATCAGCGACAGGAACTTCGGCCAGGATACCCCCGGGGCGGTGGGAATCCGCTCGTCCAACACGAACCAAGGCCCCATCATTCCCGACAGGGATCGGACGGAGGCCTCGTCCAGCGGCATGCGGCATCGGCCGCAGCGCGCGGGCGCGCCGTCCTGCCCGGCTCCGCAGAACGGGCAGGGCCTCGGCGCGGCGCGGGAGGGACGCGAATGGGGCTTGTCCGGGGTCAATCGGCGTCTCCGGTCGGGTGGCGGCACCACTAACATCGGTCCCCGTGACCGATAAGTGCATGACTTTTCATGGCCGCCGCGATATTGTATCCAACCGCGCCGGGTTCGCGCCCGGCAAAACACGTTCGAAGGGATCGCCCATGAGCCAGCAGCCAATCCTCTTGGTGGTCGGATCGGCCAACATGGACCTGATCGTCCGGACGCCCCGCATGCCCGAGCCCGGCGAGACCGTGCTGGGCAAGGGCTTCGCCACCGCCCCCGGGGGCAAGGGCGCCAACCAGGCCGTCGCCATCGCCCGCCAGGGGGCGCGGTGCGTGTTCCTGGGCATGGTCGGCGACGACGACTTCGGCAAGGCCCTGATCGACGGCATGACCTCCGCCGGCGTGGACTGCGGCCACGTCATCGTCACCGCCGAGGCCGCCACCGGCGTGGCGGTGATCATCGTCGACGCCAAGGGCGAAAACTCCATCGTGGTCGCCTCCGGCGCCAACTACAAGATGACGCCCGACGACATCTACCACGCCGAATCCCTGTTCGCCGCCGCCGACGTGGTCGTCCTGCAACTGGAGCTGCCCCTGCCCACCGTCCGGGCCGCGCGGTCCCTGGCCGTCAAGAACAACTGCAAGGTCGTCCTCGACCCCGCCCCCGCGCCCCAGTCGCTGCCACAGGAGCTCTGCCAGGTGGACGTCATCACCCCCAACGTCTCGGAGGCCGAGATCATCACCGGGCAGAAGGCCGAGACCTTCGACGACCGCGTCGACAAGCTCGTGGCCAGCCGCCTGATCGAACGCGGGGCCAAGGCCGCCGTGCTCAAGCTCGGGGCCCGCGGGTCGATGGTCCTGGCGGCCGATGGCGAGATCGCACGGATCGGCCCCTACAAGGTGGACATCGTCGACACCACCGCCGCCGGCGACGCCTTCACCGCGACGATCGCGGTGGGCGTGGCCTCCGGGGTGTCCCTGACCGACGCCGCCCGCGCCGCCAACGCCGCCGGCGCCCTGGCCTGCACGCGGTTCGGCGCCCAGCCCTCCATGCCCACCGCCGAGGAAATCCAGATGCTCATGCTGGACCAGAACCCCTGAGGACCCCGGCATAGGGGCGAGGATGCCAGACCGCCAACCCGACATGCCGGCGCCCCCGGCCGCCAGGGACGACGAGGAACTCCTCGGCCAACTCGTGGATGGCTACGCCCGCCGAGTCCCGGCCCGTCAAGCCATGCCCGCCGCACCGCCGCGCCCCGCCAAGCCCCTCGATCTGCCACAGAGCCCCAGATCCCAAGGCACGGAACCACCCCCAAAATACCCCGACAGATCCGCGCCGACCGGCGGGATGGCGCTCCCCGCCCCAGCGCCCGAACCGCCTGTCGGGCCTGACGTTCCGGCCGATACGCACCCCCGGCCTCCCGCCGTCCCGACGCCGCGTCCGCCCCGGCCCGACGTCCGCCTGGCCGTCCGCGCCACCCGGCGCAACTGGCCTCCGCCGAGGAAGACGGCGATCCACCTCACCGTCATCGCCGCCATCATCGCCCTGTTCATCTGGCTGTGGGCGATCTGGCGGTAGCGGACGAAGGTCAGTCCACCCATGCCGCGAACAGGCGGGTCCGCTTCGGCCCCCAGGTCCGCTCGAGCGTGATACGCACCGCCTCGCAGCGCCGATGGACGGGGATCCTCACGAGGCGCCGGCAGTTCCCCCGAATGACAGCACCGTTGGACCATTGGCCGTCGGTCTTGACCTCGACGCGGGCGTCGGCAAGGAGCGACTCCGGCACCCCGGTGATCTGGTCGTTCGGGTTCCAGTAGCTCATCTGGATCATCCTGTCTAAGGCACTGTCTGCGATGAGGTGAAGGCGACGGACCACCGTCGGGGCGGCGAAGCGCATCTCCAGCGTCTCGCCCGGGCGACACGGCCAGGCGTGCTCGTCGGCGCCGACGGGGCGGTTGATCCCGTCGCGAAGCGGGGCGGGGTCGCCGGCCGAGGCCGCCAGCGTGACGGCCGGGCCGGCAAACTCCTGCCGCACCCCCGGCAGGTACGCGTCGTCCGCCAGCAGCGCCTGCTGCAGCTCGCCCATCCTCCCGCACACCTCCGCGGGCGTCCCGCCGGCCCGGACCGCCATGGCCGCCGCCGTCCCCGCCGCCTGGCCCATCACCGCCGCCGTCGCCATCACCCGCGTCGAGGACATCGCCATGTGCGTGCAGCTCGCACACCGCCCGGCGAACATCAGATTCACGATATCCCGCGCCACCAGCGAGCGGTACGGGATCCCGTAGATCCCCGGGTCGGCATGGTAGGCGGGCTGCAGCCCCAGCCGCCCGCACCCGGCGATGCCGCAGGGGGGGTGCTCGTCGATCGTCCAGCCCCCGTAGGCCACCGTGTCCGCGAACTTCCCCCCGTCCATAAGGTCATCCTGCGTCAGCACGTGCAGGCCCGTGTACCGCCGCGACTCCCGCTTGGCCGGCAGGAACTGCACCCAGTCCAACGCCCAGTTGGCGGCCCGGCCGCGCAGGTCCGGGCAGCGGTTCTTGATGTGGTCCCACACCCCGTACACCTCCGCCAGCAGCCGGTCGCGGATGCGTTCGGTGTCGGCGATGCTGTCGTCCAGCCCGCCCAGCTCGATCCACCAATACCCCATCGGCAGCCAGCTCTCCCGGGCCGGCAGCTCCTCGCACCGGTCGTACCGCCGCGCCCACGACGGCGGCGCAAACGCCCGCGGCCCATCGTATTCCCGCGCGGCGAACGCCAGCGTCATCCCCATCGTCCCCACGTCCGCCCGCGCCGGTGCAAGCGATTCGCCGTACTCGTCCCGGCCCTCCCTGCCCATCCGGAAGGCGGCCCCCGTCAGCGGCGCCAGCACCGCGTCGCCGGAGCAGTCGATATACACCGCGGCCGAGACCACCTGGCGGATCTGCGTCGTCGTCTGCCAGCCGCTGACCGACGCGATCCGCGACCCGTCCATCGCGGCCTCGCACACCGAGCAGTTCAGCAGCAGCGTCAGCCGGGGCTCGCGTCGGGCGGCGTCGTACAGGACGGTGTCCCAGACGCCGAAGCTCTTTTGGGGGTTCCAGCGGAGGTTGGCCAGGCGGAGCTCCTCCAGGATGCCCGTCTCGCGGGCGTTGGGGATGTGGTTGGACCGGTCGGCCCCGCAGATGTGGACGCGGCACTCGCTGGAGGAGTTCCCGCCCAGCACCGGCCTGTCGTGCATGAGCACGACGTTGGCCCCATGCCGCGCCGCCGCCAGCGCCGCCGCCAGCCCGGCCATCCCCCCGCCCACCACGCACACGTCCGCCTCATGCCTTCGCGCTTCGCCCATGATCGCTCCTCTCATCGTCTGAAAACGAGGCGATTATATCCGGGAACCGGGAGCGGGGAACCGGGAACCGGGAACGGGGAACTAAAGCCCAGGCATAGCTATGCGTGGGCTTTTCGAGACCGAGGAACCGGACCACAAAGACGTGGCGATTATATCCGGGAGCATGTAGCCGGGAACCAGGAACGCCGCAACCGGGCGGGAGATCCGTCAATGCCCACACCCACGCGCTGCGCCGCGTGGGAC
>DASRZG010000036.1:0-4073 GCA_035686585.1 Phycisphaerae bacterium | reverse complement strand
GACCTCGACCGCGGCCGCCGACCCCAAGGCCTTCAGGATCCGCCGAATGCTCAGCTCCAGCCAACCTTCCAGGTCGCTGTAGGTGTGTTCCTGGTCGAGACGGACCGGCGGGCGAGAACGGGGGACCCAGCGGCCTTGCCGCTTCTTGAATCGCGCGACGCCCCAGGGCTTGGGGGGACGGGCGTGCTGCGCGCCGGCAAACTCGATCTGGTCGCTCCAGAGGATGTACTCCACGCACTCGCGCGGGACGCTCTCATGGAATCGCACGATGCTCGGACCTTCCGGGTCGGCCCGGCCGTCCCACTCGCTCTTGCGGATCAGCAGCACGACCATGGCTGAGCCTGCCCGAAACGCGCGGGACCGCCCGCGCGTGAACGAATGGGCGATCACGGGTTCGACGGCCGCCCAGATGCCTCCCTTGTGGAACAACCCCACCTCGCGGATCTTCTCCGCCCGGACGGCCGACGTGCCGTGCCACAGCACCAGCCCGTCCTGCCCAAGCTGCTCGTACCGCGCGCTGGCGGCCACGCCGTGCATCGCCGCCCACAGGTTCAGGTCGGGCGGGCCCGCCAACTGCCGCCGCGCCCAATAGGCATACGCCGCCAGCGTGGCGTTCCACCCGCTCCGCCCGCGAGGCAGGTATTCCAAGTCCCTGAACCCGCTGCGGGCCAGCTTGCGGTCCTTCCGCCAGTCGGTGTTATCCTCGAAGCCAAACGGTGTCGGGCATCCGGCGCTCATTATCGGAACCTTTCGGACAGCCCTGGGCGACCGGGCGCTGGTGTAGTGGTTCAGAATTGCCAAGCATGATCCCAGGCCCGGAGGGCTGCCTTTCGTAGCCCCGGGCGGCAGCCCGGGGGGGAGGTCACCCAGATTTCTGAAGCTCCGGCAGGAGCGCCTCGGACGTTCAAGACGGCCCGATGGGCCTGGCAGGCTCTCGGGCCCCTCCCCAGGGCTCGCCTCCGGCTTCGCCCTGGGCTACGCAAGGCGGCCCTCCGGGCCAGGCATAAGGAACGGGAATTGTGGTCACTACACTCGATCAGCCCGAACGGCACGTACACCACGGGCAGCGCGCGGGCGGCCGCCTCCAACTGGCCCGGCCGCATGAACTGCATCTGAACATCACAAGACAGGTCGTTGTTCATCTCATTTCCTTTCCTACCGGCGCATCGGGTCGTCGTAGCCCTTCCCGGCCGTGAGCTTGCGGGCGCGGGCGGCGATCTTCGGGTTCGGGTCGCACAGCGCCAGCTCGAAGAGGGCGCGGTGCTCGGCCGGGTCGAGCTCGGCCAGCAGCCTCGCCGTCTCGAGCCGGACGCACGGGCTGGGATCCTTCAGGCCGCGCTCGAACCACCCCGGGGCGTCGTCGCCCGCGTGTTTCGCCAGGGCCGCGAGGGCGGCGGCGCGGATTCGCTTGTCCTCGGATTCCGCCAGGGGCGCGAGGACCTCCGGCTGGCCGTCCTCGCAGCGGAGCATGGCGCGAAGCGCAGCGACGCGGACGTTCACCGACTCGTCGTCCATGTACATCACGCACCAGTCGAACAGATCGGGGTCCTCGAGCTTCGCCAGGATCTCGAGCCCGCGGACCCGCCGCCTGGGGCCGGGGTCTTCCAGAAGCTCGATCGCCTCATCGCTTGGGTCGGGGACAGGCGGGGCCGGCGGGGCCAGCTCGACCTGGATCGTCGGGGCCTTCCGACGGACGGTCAGGCGGTCGGGATCGATCTCGGCCCCGACGAAGAAGTCCGGCAGCCACTGCCTGGCCACGTGGAGCATCTCGCCGGGAGTGATCTTGGCCCGGGGCCGGGAGGTCAGGCGGTTGGAGACCCATCGCGCCAATCGCTCGATTCCGGGGTGCCGGCGGCTGACGCCGCGGTGGGGCTTGAACCCGAGCAGCCGGTTCACCCACGCGGCAATCTCGGCGGGCGTGGTCGGGATGTCGACGTCGGGATGCGATCGCAGGACGGTGACGGGTACCGGGGCGCCGATGGCGATGACGCGGTTGCGGTGCAGGATCCGCTTGGCCCCGTAGCGGTTGCGCATCTGGTGGATGTCAATGTCGCAGGCCAGCACGACGGGCCGGTCGCGCGATCGCCGGGCCTGGGTCTTGGCGCGGCCCAGCGCGTAGGCGCGGCTCTCGGCGAACCAGACGCGGCGCGAGGGCTTGCGCGGGAGGAACCCCTCCACGCAGATCCGCTGCGCGCGGCGATTCGTGGTCCCGTGGTACACGATCATATCGCTCGCCTCCCGGTCCGAGCGGCTACGAACGCAAACGATACATGATGGGCGGGGTGATCTTCTCGAAGCGTTTCCGTCCCTCGGGCGACAGGCACCGGAACGCCTGCGCCGACAGCGTCACGCCCCGGCGCCCCAGGCGGGCGGCGACGTTCACCGTCTTGCCGATCACGTCGAAGCGCTCTTCGCCCGGGGCCCCGAAGCTGCCCGCCAGGACCGGACCGACGTGGACGCTGACGTTCAGGTACGTGTCCAGCCCGCAGGCCTGCCCCGCCGCCCGCGCGTCCCTCGCCAGCGCGCACAGAGCGAAGATCACGTCCTCGGCCGATTCGGTGGGGAACGCCGCGAGGCCCGCATCGCCCATGAACTTCACGATCCTACCCCCGGCCGGGACAATGTGCTGCCCCGCCAGCGCGTAGAACCGCTGGAGAAAGCTCGCGACGCAGGCGTCCTCTTGGGAGGACGACCATTCGGAGATCCGCGACAGGTCGAAGAAGGCAACGCCGAGGGTCTGTTCCCGGCAATCCTGCGGCAGCGCGGCGCGCTCGCCGCCTTCTGAAGGGGTGTTCGACATGACAGTTTCCTTTCCCGTAAGGCATATACTGTTGGCCCCGCCGGCCCCATCGGCCCACGGTCCAACGAAGGTCATGCTACGCTGCCCACCCCGAGGAAGCAACCCCAAATCGTCCCGCGCCCCGGCGCGGTGGCCTTCCCAGGCCGCCGCGACCGTAACGCAGGCACCCGTCCCCGCGGGACCGGCAGTTTCCTGCCTCCGTTTCCCACCCGGACACGCCCGCGCGGTGCCCTGGGAAGGGCGCCGCGCAACGCAGGCGACCCAACGCGGGCCAGAATGCCCGCGTTACTATCGGGCCGCAGCCCCCGGGGCATTGTCCATCAAGACTCGGCACTATGACTTCCGCCTGCGTCGCAGCAGGGCAAGAGCGCCCGTGGCGAGCAGTGCGAGCGTGCCGGGCTCAGGGATGAGCGGGGTGCTGCCCGCCAGCTCCGGCGCCTGGTTGTAGAAGGCGCCCATGATCGTAAGATCGTCGAGGTCGACGTCCCCGTCGCCGTCGAAGTCGCCGTTGCCCCAGCTCATCCCGTCCACGGTATTGTAGAACGTGCCCAGCAGCGTCAGGTCATCGAGATCGACATCCAGGTCCGCGTCGGCATCCCCCGGCAACGTCGCCATCACCGTCACGTCGCCCAAATGGTACAGCGTCGCCAGGGACATATCGTTGCTCACCCTCCATCCGTCAATGGTGTCGAAGACACCGATGACCGCCGCGGCCGTAAGGACCTGGAAACTATCGCCGTAGTTCGGGTCGTATCCGCCAATCAGGCCCAGCGCCAGCGTTCCGGCAAGGTTCGCGTCTCCCGTAACGTTCAGCACATCGAACTGGCCTGCCTCGGTCCCCCCGAGCTCGATGGCAAGCACGCCGCCGGAGGACTGCGTGTACGTGGCGGAGATGCCGAGCGTCCCGGCCGAGCCGCCCGGGGCGACGGTGCCTGCGGTGTTGAAGACGTTGCCGAAGATGTCCCCCGCCCCGGCGATCACGCCGCCCTGCAGGTCGATCCCGGCGCCGGTGACGTTCAGCGCCCCGCCGCTGAGGACGGTCTGCCCATCGGTCTGCGTGAACCCACCGGTGAGTTGGAGCGAGCCGGCCTGCGCCTCGACGGTGCCCGAGTTGCTAAAGGCGAACGCGACCGTGGTCACCCCGCCGCCGGATTTCACGAAGCTCCCGGCGTTGTTGAACGTCGGGCGGCTGCCGCCATCCCATTCGAGGTCTGCGTTGCTCTCGATGTCAAAGGTGCCCGCGCTGAGGTTGTTGAAGATGGCGCCGTTGCGC
>DASRZG010000035.1:0-2929 GCA_035686585.1 Phycisphaerae bacterium | reverse complement strand
CCCCGACGTGACCGTCGGGGCGGGGACGGTCCTCCACAACAGCGTGACCGTCGTGGGCGTCACGAGCCTCGGCGCCGGGTGCGAGCTGTTCCCCGGCTGCGTGGCGGGCGCCCCCCCTGCCGCCGTGCCGGAAGCCCGCGGCGGGGCGTGCCGGATCGGCGATCGCAACATCCTCCGCGAGCACGTGTTCATCGAGGCCGGGGCCGGCGGAGGGCCGGGAACGTTCCTCGGCGACGTCAACCTGCTGATGGTCGGCTGCCACGTGGGCCACGACGCGCGGATCGAGGGCGAGGGCATCTTCGCCAACTTCACGCAGATCGACCCCCACGGGCGGATCGAGAAGTTCGTGCGGACGTCCGGGCTGACGAGCGTGGGCTCGTACGCCACGGTGGGCGCCTACACCTTCACCACCGGCTACGCCAGCGTCGAGGCGGACGTGCCGCCGTACGCCATCGTCCAGGGCCTGCCCTCGCACGTCCGCTGCGTCAACGTCGAGAACCTGCGCCGCTGCGGCTTCGACGAGGAGACCATCCGCCTGCTGAAGGCGAGCTTCCGGGCGCTGTTCAACGGCCGGGGGGACGCCCCGTCGCCGCGGATGCTCCAGGAGGTGCTGGAGGGGCAGGACAACGAGCACGTCCGCTACCTGGTCGAGTCGCTGCGTTCGAGCCTGGCCAGCCCCACCGGCAAGCGGCTGGAGGCGGCCGGGGCGGCAGACGGAGTCGCATCGGATGGTCCATGACCTCTCCGTCACCCGCGAGATCGCCCCCGGGGCGGAGGTCTCCGCCGACGCGAGCATCGGCCCGTTCTGTGTGATCGGCCCGGAGGTGAAGATCCGCCCGGGAACCGTCCTCGCCCAGCGGGTAACGGTCATCGGGCGGACCGTCCTCGGACGGGACAACGACATCGCGCCCGGGTGCGTGCTCGGCGCCCCCCCGCAGGACCTGAAGTACCGGGGCCGGCCGACGTGGCTGATCGTGGGCGACCGCAATGTCTTCCGAGCGAACGTCACCGCCCACGTGGGGACGGAGGCGGGCGGCTACCTGACGCGGATCGGCGACGACAACGTGCTGGCGGGGGGCGCCCACGTCGCGCACGACTGCTACGTGGACGACCGGACGCGCCTGGGCGTATGCGTGATGCTGGCCGGTCACGTCCGGGTGGAGACGGGCGCGGTGGTGGGCGACTACACCGGGGCCCACCACTTCACCACCATCGGCGCCTATGCCCGCGTGGAGCCCCGCACGCCGGTCCGCCGGGACGTGCCGCCGTACACGATCTTCTCCAGCCTGGGCTACTACAACGCCCCCACCGCCTTCCGGGGCGTCCACGAACAGGGCCTGGCCGCCGCGGGGCTGTCCGACGCCGACTGCCAGGCCGTCCGCCAGGCCGTCCGGCACCTGTTCCAGGACGAGCAGGCCCTGGCGGTCAAGCTGGAGGAGATGTCCGCGGCGCCCGATCCGCCGCAGCCGGTGGCGGAGCTTCTGGCGTTCTGCCGGCGCGTGCTGGCGGGCACATTCGGGCGGTGCCGCGAGGCCTTCCGGGGCCGGATGCCCCCGGAGGCGCTGTGCCACCTGCCGCCGGAGGCGATGGCCGAGATCGAAGGGAACCCGCCGCGATGACGCCGCGAATCGCCGTGATCGGACTGGGCCGGATGGGCAAGCTCCACTGCCGCGTCCTGTCGGAAATGCCGGGGGTGGAGCTGGCCTGCGTGGTGGACACCGATCCGGACGTGCTGTCCAAGACCGCCCGGCGGTACGACGTGGAGGGGGTGGCCGATCCCGCCGAGGCGGTCGATCGGGTCGACGCCGCCATCGTCGCCGTACCCACCAGCGGCCACATCGACGCCGCCCGCCCCTTCGTGGCGGCGGGCAAGGGGGTGCTGATCGAGAAGCCCATCGCCGCCTCCAGCGCCGCGGCCGAGGGGCTGCTGGAGCTGGCCGAGCGGACCGGCAGCGTGGTCCAGGTGGGCCACACCGAGCGGTTCAACCCGGCCGTCATGGCGATCCGGCGGTTCGGGATCACCCCCAAGTTCATCGAGGCGCACCGCATCAGCCCCTTCACCTTCCGCTCCGCCGACGTGGGCGTGGTGCTGGACATGATGATCCACGACATCGACCTGGTGGGGATGATGGTCGGCGGCGAGCCGGACCGCGTCGAGGCCGTCGGGGTCAACGTGCTGGGCGCCCCCGAGGACATCGCCAACGCCCGGCTGAGCTTCCCGGGCGGATGCGTGGCCAACCTCACCGCCAGCCGCCTGGCGATCAAGACGGAGCGGAAGATGCGTATCTTTTCCGAGAGCGCGTACGTGTCCGTCGACTACGCCAAGCGGGTGGGCATCGTCGTCAACAAGAGCGCCAACCTCGACCTGATTCAGATGGCGCGGGAGATGGACGCGAAGGACCTGGCCGAGCTGGCGTCGAGCGTCGACTACAGCCGCATGGTCCGGTTCGAGGAGTTGAAGGTCGAGAACACGGTCGAGCCGCTGCGGTCCCAGGCCGAGGCCTTCTGCCGCACCATCGCCGAAGGCGCCGACCCCGTCGTCACGGGCCGGGAGGGCCTGGCCGCCGTTCGCTGCGCCGAGGCCATCGTCGCCAGCATCAAGGCCCACCACTGGGACGGCGACGCCTCCGACCGCGTCGGCCTGGACATCCTCTCCAAGGCGTAGGTGCAAGGGGAACCGGGAACCGGGAACCAGGAACCGGGAACCAGGAACCGGGAACGGAAGACAGCGAATAACGAATATCGAATACCGAATGTCGAAGTGGGAGTGAAAGCCCACGCATGGCTATGCGTGGGCTTTTCCCCCGAACCACACTGTTCCCGGGGGAATGGGGGTCGCTTCACCCCAGCGCCACGTCCAGGGTCATCATGATCGCGAATCCGACGATCACCGACATGGTGGCCAAGTCGACGTTGCCATTTCGCTGGG
>DASRZG010000034.1:0-13013 GCA_035686585.1 Phycisphaerae bacterium | reverse complement strand
CGGTCGAACCGGGCGAGCAGAAGGCGGCGACGAGCATCAGCAGCGTCGAGCGGGGCAGGTGGAAGTTGGTGACAAGGGCGTCGACGGCGCGGAACGTGCGCGGGGGGCGGATGAACAGGTCGGTCCATCCCTGCCCGGCCTGGAGGGTCCCCGAGGCCGAGGCCGTCTCGAGCACCCGGACGCTGGTGGTGCCCACGGCCACCACCCGCCGGCCGCGCGCGCGGGCGGAGCGGATCGTCTCGGCCTCCGCGTCGGTCAGCTCGTACCACTCCGCGTGCATGGGGTGGTCGGCGAGGTCCTCCACCTTGACGGGCGCGAAGGTGCCGAGTCCCACGTGCAGGGTGACGGTGGCGCGGCCGACGCCGCAAACGGCGAGGGCGTGCATCACGGCGGGCGTGAAGTGCAGCCCGGCGGTCGGTGCGGCGACGGCGCCGTCGCGGGCGGCGAACATGGTCTGGTAGGCGCGGCGGTCGGCCTGCTCGTCCATCGCGCCCGGGCGGCGGATGTACGGCGGCAGGGGCGTCCTGCCGATGCGGCCCAGCAGGTCGGCGGGCTCGACGGGGGGGTGGACGTCGACCTCCCAGACGCCGCCGCCGAGGGACCGACGGAGCGTCAGCGCGGTGGGGTCGGCGCCTTCGACCGCCGGGGCCTCCCCCGGCCTGCACCGGCCCGCCCCCTTGAGCATGACCTCCCAGCGTCCCGCGGCGACGGTGCGAAGGTAGAGCCCCTCGATCCGCCCGCCGGTCGCCCGCACGCAGGTGAACCGGGCGGGGACGACGCGGGTGTCGTTGACGACCAGGACGTCACCGCGGCCCAGGAAGCCCGGCAGGTCGCCGAAGACGTGATCGCGGCAGGAGCCCGTCGCGCGATCCAGGACCATCAGCCTGGACCGGTCCGGCGGGGTCACGGGGGTCTGTGCGATGAGCTCCTCGGGCAAATCGTAGTCGAAGTCGCTTGCCGTCAAGGCCATACCGTCACCTGCGGGGCGGGTGAAACCTCCCCGCCCATGGGCATAGTATGCCACAAACCTCGCGCCGACGCACCCTTCGAGTAACCGGGAGGCTACTCACAGCCGCCGGAGCGGGCCTTGCTGCAACAAGGTGCTGGCCGACAGACACTTGCGGGCATGCCGACCTGCCTGTCCACAGGATTCCCACAGGATTTCCCCCGCCGGTTGGAGGGGATTCGCATGATGACAGCACAATGGCACTTGACATAGGGCCGGCAATGTTAAAATATAACAGTTGGATAAGTTAAGTATATCTGGGTAATCTCCGACCTTTGCGATAGCTTGGCGGCGTTTTGCGGGTCGGCGAAGCCGATGATGCACCTGTCGGGAGCCGGAGGCACCATGGCCAGTCTGCGACACAAGAGTGTTTTCACGACCGGGGAGGCGGCCGATATCTGCGGGCTCAGCCAGCAGACGATCATCCGCTGCTTCGACAACGGGCAGTTGGGCGGCTTCCGCGTGCCGGGGAGCAAGTTCCGACGCATCCCGCGAGCCGCCCTGATCAAGTTCATGCAGCAGCACGATATCCCGCTGAACGTCCTGGAATCGACGCGGATCAAGGTCCTGGTGGTCGACGACGACCCGGCCATCGTGGAGATGCTGGTGGACGGGATGACGGCCGACGGGCGGTTCGAGATCCGCACGGCCGCCACGGGCTTCGAAGCCGGCGTCGAGGCCAACCGCTTCCGTCCGGACCTGCTCGTGCTGGACTACATGCTGCCGGACATCAATGGCAACGTCGTCTGCCGCACCATTCGCCAGAGCGAGGAACTCTCCCAGACGCGGATCCTGATCATCTCCGGCGTGATCAACCAGCCGGAGATCGACCAGTTGCTCGGGGCGGGCGCCGACGACTTCATCCGCAAGCCGTTCCGCATCGACCAGGTGATCGAGCGGATCGTCGAACTGGTGCAGGGCAGGACCCGGTAGGCCCCGGGCGCCTGGGACGCACGGATGTGGCCGGTTCACCCGGCCTGACCGCATCGGCGGGAGACATCGATGCCGCAGGCTGATCAGCTATTGCGCCCCCTGGACCGGCTCGCCCCCCTGCCGCCGCCGCTGCTGCGGGTGCTGGAGGCGTCCGCCGCCGGCGCCGCCACGCCCCGCGCCGCCGTGGCGGAGTTGGCCCGCGACCCGGCCGTCGAGGCCGTGCTGATCGAACGTGCCCGCCTCCTGGCGATACCGGAGGCCGACGCCACGGGCGAAGGCATCGTCCACGCCCTCGGGCCCGACACCGTCGCCCGTGCGGCCCTGGCGGCGTCGGTGATCCACGCCTTCGGCCCCCCCGCCGGCGCCTTGGACCGCCCGGAGTTCTGGCGGCACAGCCTGGCCGTGGCGCTGGCGGCCGAGCTCGCCGCCGCCCACGTCGCCGAGCCCCCGCCGGCCCTGCTGGCCTTCGCCTGCGGGCTGCTGCACGACATCGGCAAATGCGGACTGGACGTGTCCGTGCCCAAGAGCTACGCCCGCGTCCTGGCCGCCGCACGGTCCGGGGCCGACAGCCTCGCACAGGTCGAGCGTGAGCTCCTCGGCCTGGACCACGCCTTGGCTGGGCGGCGCCTGGGGCAGCATTGGCGGCTTCCCCGCCGCATCGAGGAGGCGATCTGGCTGCACCACTTCCCGCTGGCCGAGCCGGGCCATCGCCTGGCGGACGAACGCCTGATCGCCCTGGTCCGCATGGCCGACATCATCGCGCGGTACCGCGGCATCGGCTTCGCCGGCAACTGCATGGACAGCGCGGGCGACGCGGAGCTGATCGGCCTCGCCGGCCTGACGCCGGTGGCGGTCGCCGCCGTCGCCGAAGCCCTCCCCGCCGCCTTGGACGAGGCCCTCTGGATGATCGAACCCGCCGGCGCAGCCGGCCTCCCGGCCGGGGACCGGCCCGTCCGGCCCGCGCCCCGCCCGGCCACCCGGCGCCACCGGGTCGAACTGCTCGACGCCCTGGGCGACTTCCTGGCCGGGCTGAGCACCGCCACGGCCCCGGGCGCCCTCTGCGGGCAGATCGCCGACCTGTACGCCTGCTGCTTCCTCCCCCCGGACGAGCACCGGCCCGTGTATGCCTTCCACGTCGCCCACCCCGAGGGCAGGGCCTTCCTCTGCCCGCAGGCGTCCCACGCCGACGGCCTGCCCGTCCCCGCCCGGTGGCGCCGGGCCCCCGCCCCCGGCCCGCACGCCGTCCCCGCCGGTGAGGCCCTCCGGGGCGCGATCGACCCGCCCGACGCCTGGTACGCCGTCGCCGATCTCGACCAATACGCCCTGCGGCCCCTGGCCGCCGCCGACCGGTGGCTGGGCGGCATCCTGACCCCCCTGCCGCCCGACCCCGACGACCCGGCCGCCAAGGCCTTCGGCGCGGTGATGACCTTCGCCCTGGCGGCCGCGCTCGACCGCGAACGGGCGGACCGACTGGCCGAGGGACTCGCCCTGTCCAGCCAGCACCTCACCGAGACCCGCCAGGCACTCGCCCAGGCCCAGGCGATCGCCGCGATCGCGGAGATGGCCGCCGGGGCCGCCCACGAGCTCAACAACCCCCTCGCCGTCATCTCCGGCCGGGCCCAGATCCTCGCCCGCGACGCCACCGACGACAAGCAGCGCGCCGCCGCCGAGCTGATCGTCGCCAAGGCCGAGGAGGTCGCCCGGATTGCGGTGGACCTGCTGGCCCTGGCCCGGCCCGTCCCGCCGTCGCCGGAAACGTTGGAGGTGAAAGGGCTTCTGGAAGCGGCAGCCGATCAGGCTCTATCCGACGCGCAGCCAAAGGTTCCCCCCCCGCAGGTCGATATACGCATAGGACCCGGCTGCCCTCCGATCCGGGCGGATGCCGCCCAGATTCGCGAGGTGATCGCGGAGCTGATCGGAAACGCCGTCCGAGCGGCCCAGGGCCGGGTGAGCATTCGGCTGGAGGCTTCAGCGGAAGATGAGTCCCGGCAGGTACTGATCCGAGTCATCGACGACGGCCCGGGCATGGCCGAGGACGTGGTGGCGTCGGCGTTCACCCCGTTCTTCTCGCATCGCCCCGCGGGCCGGCGCCGGGGCATGGGTCTGCCGAGGGCTCGCCGCTGTGTCCAGAGCAATGGCGGGCGGATGTGGATCAAGAGCAGGCCGGGGGGCGGCACGACGGTGTTCGTTCAACTGCCGCGGGCTATGGGAGACGTGCAGACATGAGTTTGGAGACCCAAGAGAGGATCGCCCGGGTGCTCGTGGTCGACGATGAGCCCGGCATCTGCGAGCTGATCGCGGACATCCTTCACCAGGACGGCGTGGACGTGGTCGCGGCCACCAGTGGGTCGGAGGCGTTGGAGGCCGCCCGCGCGGACCGCCCCGACCTGGTGGTGACCGACGTGAGGCTGGGCGACTGCAACGGCCTGGAGCTGGTCCGCAACCTGCGGGCGGAGCTGGGCGACGACAGACTGCCGGTGGTCATCGTGACCGGGCATGGCGACCCCGCCCTGTTCTCCGAGGCCTCGCGCGTCCGCCCCGTCGAGCTGCTCAACAAGCCCCTGGACGTCAATCGCCTCCGCTGCGTCATCCTCGACGAGATCGGCAGACAGAGCGACTACAAGAAGCTCGCCCGCCGCCACCGGCGGATCCGGGAGCTGTCCCGGCAGGTCCACCAGCGCCGCCGGCGGACCGTCCAGAACCTCACCGCCGCCTGCGACGACCTGACGGCCGAGTGCAGGGACCTCCAGGAACGCATGTCCAAGCAGGACGAGCTGATCCGCTACCAGTCCGACCTGCTGGCCGGGACCAACGAGGACGACACCTTCAGCCGGTTCTTCCGGATGTTCGTCCACCGCACGGGCCCGCTGTTCGGGGTGGCGATGCTGTGCGACGAGAACGCCGAGCTCCAGATGGTCGGGCGGTTCGGCGTGCCCGTGCCCGACGGCGTGAACTTCTGCCGCGCCTTGGCGATGGCGGTGGTCGATCCGGTCCTGGCCAGCCCCGAGGCCCAGGTCATCGACGCGACGGACAACATCTCCCTGTTCCCGCCGCACCTCCACCGCCTGCTCGTGGGCGTCACCGTCCTGGCCGTGCCCCTGATGGTCGGCCCGGGCCAGTTGATCGGCCTGGCCGTCCTGTACCGCAAGGGCGAGCAGCCCTTCACCGACGACGACCTGGACATCGCCCACCTGATCGCCCCCCCCACCGCCGCCGTCGTCCAACGCGCGGCGTGAACGGCCCGGAGGCCGGAGACCGGTAGCGGAGGAACCGGGAGCCAGGGACAGGGAACCGAAACTCCCGCTCGCACCGATCTGTCCGGCAGCGGCCCGTATGCGGACTCGTAGGCCCCGCTCCGGAGGGGCTGTTTACAAAACCCCGGAATGTAAACACCCCGTCACGGCTCCGAAGCGTCGTTTCTAAATGGCCTTACGTGGGTCTCCCGCGTGTTTCCCTCCGGGCGTGTAAACACCCGCCAGGGCCAAGATCGCCCGGCCCAAGTGACCCCGCACCTGCATCCCGTCCAGCAGCGACCCACAGCGGAGCTCGCCCCCTCTCCCCCCGGGGGTGTTTACAAAACCCGGGAATGTAAACACCCCGTCACGGCTCCGAAGCGTCGTTTCTAAATGGCCTTACGTGGGTCTCCCGCGTGTTTCCCTCCGGGCGTGTAAACACCCCCCGGGGCCGCGCTCGCCCGGCATGGGTGACACCGCACCCGCACCCTCCGACCAGCGGCGATCCACACGGGGCTGGCTTTTCGGGCACAGGGGTGTTTACAAGACAGCCGGATGTAAACACCCTGGAAATCGACATAAGTGCTTGTATTAACAGAGTATAGGTGAACCTCCATCCGCTCCCGCCCGAGGCTTGTAAACAGCCGTAAATTCTGTCATACTTTTATATCTTTTGTTCCCGCAAACCTGCCCCATCCGGACCTTTCCAATGGGTACGGGCCCTGCTTTCTTCCCAACGCCGCCGAACGGACGGCCAATCGGGGCTTGAGCTGCGGCGAAGGCGCGGGATAATCAGGGCTGAAAGGGGCGTCGCGTGAGACGATGGAGCGGGCGTGCTGTCTTCGGGATGATCCTGGCCGTTGCGGGCTGCGCGGGGCCGGGCGGGGGATGGCGCATCGAGGTGACGCCCCTTGGGTCGGCCGACACGCAGCCCGCCCAGCCGGCAGCCGGACAAGGGCGTGTTGTCATCGAGACCCTCCCGAACGCGAAGGTCCGCGCGGTCGTGGATGGGCAACCGGGGCCGGAGTTCGACGACATCCGGGGCAGTTTCAACGTGGGCGGATGGAATCGCTATGGTGGGGATTTCGTGGTCCCCGGCGGCCGCATCAGCTACGCGGGACGAACCGGAAGTAAGTGGTCGATGGTGATCGATGGCAAGCGGGGCCCGGAATCCGACCGGCTCCCGGTTTCGCCCGTGTTCACGCCGGATGGCAGGCATTCCATCTATGCGGTGGACATTGCGGGCAGGCAGCACGTCGTGATCGACGGCGTCCTCAGCCCGGGATACGAGCACGTGGAGCCTTGGGGATTCAGCCCGGATGACCGGCCTTTCTACGTTGCTCGGGCGAAGGGGAAGTCCCGTCTCGTGCTTGACGGGCGGTCCGGTGCCGAATTCGACGCCGTCGGCGTCCCCGTCTTCAGCGCGGACGGGAGGCGGGTGGCCTACGTTGGGGTAGAGGAGGTTGGACAGCAGCGGTTTGAGCGTCTCGTGGTCGACGGAAACGTGGGCGACCGGGCCGGCGGCAGCATCTGTGAGGTGCTCTTCAGTCCGGACGGCAGGCGTCTGGCCTACACAGTCTTTCGGGAACGGCTCGCCGAGGGAAACGAGCAGTCCGGCTTCGTTGTGCTGGACGGGGTGCCGGGTGAGCGGTTCGAGTGGGTCAGCGACATAACCTTCAGCCCGGATTCGACCCGCCTGGCATACGTCGGCCACCGCGGGGACAGGAGCACCGTCGTCCTGGACGGCAGGAAGGACCGTCTATCGTGGCCCCAGGTGGGACAGATCTGCTGGTGTCCCGGGCACAATCCCTTCCTGTTCAGCGCCGATAGCAGGCGGCTGGCCTATGTGGCGGTCTCGCGTCTGGAGCCCCGCCACGGATTCCTCCCCGAGCATGACCTGGTGATCGTCCTGGACGGACAGGCGCAGGACCGGTGGAAGGCGTGGCCGACTCACTTCGATCCGATCGGCCTCTTCAGCCCGGACGGCAGGCACTTCGCCTTCATCGCCTACGGCCGCCGGCCCGGGTTTCTGCGCGTCATCGTCGACGGGACGGAAGGACCTGAGTTCGGATCCATCAGCGGCCTGCGGTTCCTGCCTGACGGGTCGGTTGAGTACCAGGCATGCCCGCCGAAGCAGTCAACGTGCTACCGGGTTCGGCATATCAAGAGGAGCCCCGAGTCTCGGGGGCACATGCCGAGATAGGCATTGCGTTCCGCCTCAGCCAGCAGTGGCGTCATTTCCCCATTCCCGGCATTCGTCTGTGGCCACGATATCGCCACGTGTGACCCCGATCCGGAACCGCCGCCCTGGAGACCGTGGTCGGGTGCGAGTGAAGTCTTCAGTCAAACAGCCAAGGGCCACCGGGCGACCAACGAGCATCGAATCCTGTCCCCGCCATCCCATTGAGAACCGGCTCGAAGAACGTCGCCAGTGCTCTTGTGGTGTCGTCGAGCGCGGGGCATTCACGGCCGAGTCGGCCTCGGTTCAGGAATCCACGCCACTGGGCCTGCTTGGACGCATTGGCCGTGAACTCCGGCCCCAGGGCCATTGGGCAGGTGATTGGGGTTGGAGTGCCCCGACGCTCGAATGTCGCCTTGATCGCTGCGGCCACGATACGGCCGTCGAACGAAGAGTCCTGAATCAACACCCAGAGATCGAAGAAGTCCTTCATGCGGCTGTTGCCGATGCCCAACGTAGTCATGATCTGGAGTTTCTCGGCAAGGACCGTCTCCTTCGGGTACGTCCAAAGCCTGGGGCCGGGCAGGTCCAGCATGGCCGGGTAGTCCAACCGTTGCGAGTCGGGCGTGATGGCATCGCCAAACCCGATATCGATCCGCACAGGGATGCGAGCCGTTCCGAGCGTGGTCGTGATCTTCAGTCTGACGCCGCCGTACTGCTGCTCATCCCTGATCTGCTCGGCGGTCATCCCGCTGGTGTCGAAGACCAGGCCATCCGGCTCGACAGCCAGTTCGCACACCTCGCGGAAGACGCCAAGGACGCGGCTCATGTCATCGTCGCCGAAACCGGCGAGGTCAAGGTCGAGGGTCGCACGGTGGGGAACATCTGCCCACAGGCTGAAGAGCATCGCCCCCTTAAGCACGAAGTCGTTGGCGTACGATGACTGCCCCAGACGATACAGCAGCCGCTCGGCGGCGTACCGTATCAGGACGAGCTGGAAGTCCTCGTTGCGCTGACGCGAGAGGTTGAGCAGTCGCTGGCGAACGGAGGCCGGTGAGTTGGTCGGACCTTTGCTCACGTCGTGCTCTCCAGGTACGGGCGGATTACGTTCTTCACCCGGCAGACGCCCGCCATGGTGGCGAGCTCGTCCATCGTCGCTTTCCGCTGTCGCCAGCAGTCCCGCAGGGCCTCAACGGCCACGTCGAGCCCGATCTTGTTGCGGTACTTGAAGCAGTCGGCCACCGTCTTGGCTGGCGTAAACACGCGGACCGCCACACCCTCGATGATGTGCTTCTCGACGCCGGTCTCCATGGCCTCGCGCGACAGCCGAACGAACCGGACAGGCAGAGACACGCGCGGCTTCCATGCCTTGCGGTCCACCGCCAGCCAGACCTCGAAGGGGGCTTGCGTGGTCAGGCCGTGGAAGCGAAGGGCCGACAGCAGGCACACGACTCCTTGTGGCACGCGCTTGGCGACCTCGGCCAGGGTGTGCTGCTCCGTAATATCCGCACCCGGTAGTACGTAGAGGCCCCGGCCCACCCGCTCGACCAGCCCCTCCTCGTGCAGCATCCGAAGGTACTGGCGGGGAATGCCGTGCTCGTCCAGGTCACGTGGCCGGAGGACACCGGCCTCGCTGACCAGTTGCAGGACACACTCTTTCCGAGTCATGGTGGACATGGGACTATTTTACGAACCCTCGGCACTTGTTGGCAAGTGCCGAGGAAACGTAAAGCCCCTGGCAGGCCAGTTTTGGCGGACCGAGACCCGAGCCCCTGGGGTTCCCGCGATCACGTTGCCAAGGGGACTGCCCTCCTGCGGGGGTGGCTATCGATCTTCACGTGCCAGGTCGGCTGCGAGGCCGCCGCCGAAACCCGCGGCGGGTTCCCCTCGGCTATGTACCCCTTCCTGGCGGCGTTCGCCAAACAGATCATCGAAAACAAGGTCCGTCCCTCGTTTCTCTCGGGTTTCCCAGGTTGCAGCGTCCCCAGGTTTCCGGGCTTCACTGGGCGTCCGTACCCCGGACAAGCTGTTGTTCGGCTTGTCCGGCCCTCCTCCCACACGGGAGCAGCCGGACAAAGCAAACAGCGCGTTGTCCGGGGCACTCGCATTCTCCGCTGCGGCAACGAGGACCTTGCGCCTGATGAGGCGCCTCCCCCGGACCGGCCTCAGGACAGGACGGCCATGACGTCGGCCAGCTTGGCCGTCGCCAGACCCACGCAAGTGTCGGCCGCCCCGTAGTACATCCACAGCTCATCGCCGCGCAGGATGGCGCCGGTGGGGAAGACGACGTTCGGCACCATGCCGGACAGCTCGTACGGGGCCTCGGCCTGGAACACCGCGCCTTTCGACCGGGCCAGCACCTTGTGGGGCATCTCCGCATCCAACAGGGCGGCGCCGGCGCGGTAGATCAGCCTGCCGCCATAGGCCTTGACACCGTGGAAGATCAGAAGCCAGCCTCTGTCGGTCAGGATCGGCGGCGGACCGGCGCCCACCTTCACGCCATCCCAGGTCGGCCCGGGCCCCTGGCGGAGGACGCAATGGGGCTCGCCCCAATGGATCAGGTCCGGCGAATACGCCGACCAGATGTGCTCGCCGCCGCCGGCGTCCGGGCGGTGCAGGATGGCCCATCGGCCGCCGAACTTGCGAGGAAAGAGCACGCCGTCCTTGTCATTGGTCGATCCGAGCAGACAGATCCGCTCGGCCCGGACGAAGTCGCGCGTCTTGGCGATCCCGACGGCCGGGCCCATGGGAGAGTACGCCACGTACGTGATGTACCAGCAGCCTTCTTCCGGCACGAAGGTGACGCGCGCGTCTTCGCAGCCGTATTCCTCGTAGCTCCACCTCTCCTCGCCATACCGCAACAGGGGCTCACGCTCGACCCTCCATGCGTTCACCCCATCCCGGCTTCTGGCCACATGGATGCTGGAGAACCCCTCCACGTCCTCGACGCGAAGCAGCAGGACGACCTCGCCGTTCTGTTCGGCCGCACCCGGATTCAGCACGGCCGCCGCCTTGAACGGCAAGTCGCGCACGGCGAGAAGAGGATTCTCCTTCACGCGGCGGAAGATGGGCTCGACGCCGTCCGTCCCATTCGGATCGCCGATCCGGCTTTCGCCGCCCTCGTTCTGATGTTCGGAAGTCATGATGGAAACCTCGTGCGTTCTGAGTCCTGCGAGGAAACCAGGGAACCGCGGACCGTTCCCTGTTCCTGCGGCCCGTCGCTCTGCTTCAACTCCCTCGGCCTGCCGGCAAGGGCGGGGGCGGTCGTAGACGACAGAGAAGACTGGTGCCGCGCCGGGCGGTGGGACGGGCAAATCCCGCCATGACGATCCGCGCCACCGGCGGGATGGCTCTACCGTATCACCGGAGGAGGCGGGGGGCAAGCGGAAGACGGGCGGGTGCCCTGCAACCGGGGGGTGCCCCGGACAAGCCGTTGTCCGGCTTGTCCGGCCCCCTCCCGTGCGGGAGCAGCCGGACAAGGCAAACGGCGCCCCCAACGGGGCAGGCTTGTCCGGGGCACCCCCATTCTCCACCGGCCGGAATGCCTCTTGGTGAAATCCGGCATCCGCCCTATAATACGGGAGTTGCCGACTGCGGGCCACAGGTGTCGGACGAAACGGAGGATGGCTCAGCGCCTTGACGCCAGGGACGGCTCCGCGTCCGCGCCGCTCGAAGTCGCCCGGCCCGATCAAGTGAGGATGGTCGAATGAAGCTCCCGCTCCCGCTCCCGCTCACGCGCGTTCTCCTGTCAGGTTTCCTTTCCGTCACCATGGCCGCCCTCATGGCCTCGCCGGCCGCGGGGCTGGACCTGGAGGCTGGGCAGCTCGTCCGCTCGGGTGGAGCCGTCATCGACGTCCCCGGCTACTCCGTGCCCGCCATGGCCGACATGACCGGCGACGGGCTGGAGGACCTGATCGTCGGACAGGGCGACGGGTCCAACCTGGGCAAGGTGCGGATCTACACCAACGTCGGGGCGGCCGGGGCACCGGCGTTCGACGGGTATTTCTTCGCCCAGTCCGCCGGCAACGATCTGGCGCTGACCGGATCGGGCTGCCTGGGCGTCGCCCCGCGCGGGTTCGACTGGGACGCCGACGGCCTGACCGATCTGATCGTCGGGACCGCCGACGGGCGGGTGCTGTTCTACGAGAACACCGGAACGCCGGGCGCCCCCGCGTTCGCCGCCGCCTCGCCCGTCCGCGCCGGGCCCGCGGGCGGACAGACCGACATCAACGTCGCCTCCCGGGCCCTGCCCGCCCTGAGGGATTGGGACGGCGATGGCGACACCGACCTGATCGTCGGGGCCTACGATGCCTACATTCGCGTGTACCTGAACAACGGAATGACCCCGTCCGGCCCGCAACTGCTGGGCGAGCTGCGCGCCACCTCCGGCGGGGGCGATCTGATCGTGCCCGGCCAGAGGGCGGCACCGGACTTCGTCGACCTCGACGGCGACGGGGTGGCCGACCTGCTGGCCGGCAACACCAACGGGCAACTGCTGCTGTACGTCAACATCGGCACCGCCACGGACCCGGCCTTCGCCGGCTACACCTACGTCACCAGTGAGGGCGTCGCCATCGACCTGCCCGGCTCGGCGCGGTCCAGGCCCTTCGTGACCGACTGGAATGCCGACGGCATCCCCGACCTGCTCGTCGGGGCCGACGACGGGCAGGTCCACCTTTACCAAGGCGTGCCCGAGCCGATGACGGGAATGTTCCTTCTCGTCGGCGCTGCCCTGTTGAGGCGGAGGAAGCGGAATCGCAAGGAACCGTCCATAACCCCCCGCTTCCGCTGGGGGGCGATTGTCCGCACGCAAGGGGAGATTCTTCCCTAATCCGCAATCCGAAATCCGCAATCCGCAATCCGCAATTGCCCGCTCCCGTTGCATTCGCCCCTCGCGACCCCTAGAATACCCCTCAATCATCCAGCCCCGGGTGCGGCAAAGGAGCCACCATGGCCGTGATCAGCGCATTCGCCGACGAGATCGCGCCGGACCTGAAGACCCAGATGGACGTGTGCGAGGCCCACGGCGTCCGGTGCATCGACGTCCGCGCCATCGACGGGATCAACGTCTCCAAGCTCACCGTCGAGCAGGTGGCCGGATACAAGAGCCAGATGGACGACCGGGGCTTTTCGGTGCCCTGCATCGGCTCGCCCATCGGCAAGATTCGCATCGACGAGCCCTTCGGGCCGCACCTGGAGCTGCTCAAGCACTGCGGCGAGGTCGCCCACGCCTTCGGGTCGGAGCGGATCCGGCTGTTCAGCTTCTACGGCCCCGAAGGCGGGAACATCGCCGACCACCGCGACGAGGTCATGAGCCGGATGGCGGCGATGGCGGCCGTCGGGGAGCGGACCGGCGTGACGATGATGCACGAGAACGAGGCCGACATCTACGGCGCCCGGCGGGCGGGCGTGATCGACCTGTTCGAGACGATCCGGTCCGACCGTTTCGAGGGCATCTTCGACCCCGGCAACTACGTCACCGAGAACGAGGCCCCCTACGACGACGTCTGGACCAAGGGCGTGGCCGAGCTGACGCACTACTTCCACATCAAGGACAAGACCCCCGGTGCCCCGGCCTGCGTCCCGGCGGGCGAGGGCGACGGGCAGATCCCGGAGATCCTCGCCGACGCCAAGCGGCGCGGCTTCGACGGGATCATGACGC
>DASRZG010000033.1:0-9858 GCA_035686585.1 Phycisphaerae bacterium | reverse complement strand
GTGGCGATGGGCGATGAGCCCATGCCCGACAAGCTCCCGAGTGACGCCGATCAGCGCGCCTGGCGCGTGGAGCCCGCCCCCGTGGGCCTGCACCTGCACTGTTGGGGCGGCAGCCTCAACGGCGGGTACGGGTGGTGGCACAACGCCCACCGCGGGGCCGTGCTGATCGCCTCCAACCAGATCCCCTACGACTGGTGGACCGGCTACCACGAGCGGAACGGCACGAGCAAGACCTTCGGCGACGGGTACGTCCGCCCGTTCAGCATGAACCGGACGTTCGCCTTCCTGGACTGGGCGGCCAAGCAGTACGCCGAAGCGCCCGACGCCATCCGCAAGCACTGGCGAAAGCTGGACCTGACCCGCGTGTTCACCGCGGGTATCAGCATGGGCGGGTCAGGGGCGCCGATGTTCGGCCTCCGCTTCGGCGACCGGATCGCTTGGTCCCTGGGCTGGGTAGGCGTGCACATCCCGGCCGAAAGCCCCACCTTCACCAATTCCTACCGCAACAGCTACGGTCCCGCCGATCCCAAGATCACCCTCGCCGACGGGGCGACCAGCCCCTGGGACTACTTCTCCGACGTGTGGTGGATGCAGCACAACGTCAAGGCCGAGACCGGGTTCATCATGGGCTCCAACGGCAAGAGCGACGGCGGGATCGGCTGGCCCCAGGCGGTCAAGTTCGCCCGCGCCCTGCAGGAGACCCGCCGGCCCCACATCTTCAACTGGGGCCCCGGCGGGCACGGCACGCGGACGCTGATCGGGGCCAACTTCGACCTCGACGTCCGCACCGACCAGACGCTGCCGGCCTTTGCCAACTGCTCGCTCGACGAGAACGTCGGCACCGCCACCGAGCGCACCCCCGAGCAGATCGAGGCCATCAAGGCCGACCTGACCGCCAAGGCCCAGGCCGCCGGTAAGGACATCAGCAAGTTCAAGCCCTCCGTCACCGGCTTTGACGGCGACGACAGCGGCTCGTACAACGGCCACCTGTGGTGGAAGACCGACGACATCGTCGACCGCCCCGACGCCTGGGAGATGACCGTCATCCTCCAGCCCTCCGCCCCGGCCGACACCTGCACCGTAGACCTGACCCCGCGCCGCCTCCAGAAGCTCCGGACCCCCAAGGGGGCTCGCTTCACCTACACCGTCACGGACCTGCAGGCCAACAAGGTCCTCGCCACCGGCCAGGCCACCGCCGACGAATACGACCTGCTGACCCTCAAGACGATCCCGCTGGTCAAGGGAGATAACCGGGTGAAGATCGTGCCGGTGCGGTGAGAAAGAAACGGCTTGAACCACAAAGGACACACCGCGGGCGTTGCCCGCGATCCGATTGCGGATTGACGATTGTCGATTGTCGATTGCCGGGAGATCCCCGTGCGTGGGGACCCCGCTTGCGGTTTCGCGAAGGCCCACACGGGCCGGAGGCGGGACCTTTGCACCACGCTGAGGAAAGGCATCAAACGAATCGTCTACTGACCCAGACCCATGGAAACGATCTTCAATGCCCCCTAACCGACAACCCAACAACTCTTCGTGTCCTTCGTGCTCTTTGTGGTTCGATCTGCTTCCCCTTGATAAAGGCAAGATCATGAAACGAACGCTACTGATTGCAACGGTGCTGGTCCTGGCATTCGTCGCGGCGGCGCCGGCAGAGACGGTCAAGTGCAAGGCCACCCGGGACGTGTGGCTGTCGGCCATGGGCGCCGAGGCCGACGACAACATGGGCGCCGCCCGGACGATCAAGCTGAAGGTCTGGCAGGAGTTCGGCATCGCCGACTTTGACGTGGCGGCCCTGAAGGGCAAGAAGATCTCAGCGGCGTACGTCTATGTGAAGCCCGCCGGCGGGCAGAAGCTGGGGCTGAACGCCGGGACCGACCTCCGCTGGCTGACCGTCTCCACCGTCAGCCACGACTGGGTCGAGGGCACTTCGGCCCGCTACGGCGGCGACCCCGACGGAGGCGGCGCGACGTTCAACGAGTCGTCCTACCGGAAGCGCAACTGGGGCTTCGAGGGGGCCAAGGCCTGGGACGTGATCCTGGGCAACGGCAACACGCTTCGCTGCGACCGCTGGATGGACCCCGCCAACGGCTGGCTGAAGGCGAAGATCGACCCGCGGATGGTCCAGGCCCTCGTGGCCGGGGCCTCCCACGGGCTGCTGCTGATGGACGGCTCCACCTCGGTCGGGGTCAACTGCACGATCAACGCCCGCGAATCCGGCAACGGCCCGTACCTGGAGGTGGTCACCGACGGCGAGGACACCACCCCGCCGGCGGCGCCGACCAACGTGAAGGTCGCCCCCGCCCCCAACCACGCCACGCCCGAAAACGGGGCCGCGATGGTCAGCCTGACCGTCCCGGCCGGGGCGTTCGCCTACCAGGTCACTCTCAACGGCAAGCCGCTGGAGCGCTGGCAGGTGCCGTTCGCAGCCGAGGCGGGCTCGACGCAGACGTTCCCCATCCTGGACCTGCCGGGCGGTGAGGCCGTCAAGCTGGAGATCGCGGCGGTGGACGAGGCCGGCAACGTCGGCCCGAGCGTTTCGGCCTCCGGAGCCGCCGGGCCCAAGCTGACCGTGCCCAAGCTGCCGGCGGTTCCGTTCACCCCCACCGGCGGCGCGCCGCCGAAGCTCGCCGGCGCGACCGTTTGGGCCTTCCCCGAGATCACCAAGGTCCACCCCGCCAGCGGAAAAGTCCTCAACGAGAAGGTCTCCGGCGACATCCGCCAGGCCAACGCCGTCTGGGACGGCGCCACGCGGACCGTGCGCCTGGCCGCCGCCCGGGGCGAGATCATCAGCTTCCAGGTGGGCATCGACGGCACGATCAACGGCGTGAAGCTCACCGTCGCCCCCGGCGTCCCCGACGCGGGGATCAAGCTGTGGCGGAACTGGTACGTCCAGGGCCAGTCCGAGTACGCCATCCCGCTGACCGACACGCTCGGCTGCCCCATGCCCGACAACGCCGTCGCCGGCCAGACGCACCAGGCCGTGACCGTCGACATCCACGTGCCCAAGGGCACCAGGGCGGGTACCTATGCCGGCAGCGTTGCCCTGTCCATCAAGGGCGCGCAACTGGCCCTGCCGCTGAAGATCAAGGTCTACGACGTCGTCATCCCCGACGAGGTCTTCTTCAACCCCGAGCTGAACTGCTACAGCGGCCCGGGAAGCGCCGGCAGCGATCGGTTCAAGAACAGCTACCGGATCGCCCACTACAACCGCTGCACGATCAACCGCGTGCCCTACAACCAGGGCGGCAACGTGCACACGGACTGGACCCCGGCGATCGACGCGTCCGGGCGGGTCACCGACTGGTCGAGGTTCGATCGCGACCTCGGCGGGCTGCTGGATGGGTCGTGGTTCGCCGACAACCCCCGCGCCGGCGTGCCCGTGCCCACGATGTACCTGCCGCTGTTCGAGGGCTGGCCCAAGGACTTCCGAAAGCACTACAACCCCGGCCCCGGGGTGTCGGCAAGCGGCAAGGACACCGACGCCAAGCTCAGGCACGACATCCTCGCCAAGCCCATCGAGGAGGCGATGGACGCCGCCTTCAAGCAGGCCTTCGTCAACTGCACCAGCGACTTCGTCGCCCACGCCAAGGCCAAGGGCTGGAACAAGACCCTCTTCGAGATGTACCTGAACAACAAGCCCAACTACGGCTACACGATGTGGACGCTGGACGAGCCGTTCGAGTACCTCGATTGGGCGGCGCTGAACTTCCTCGGCCGGTTGTATAAGGAGGGCATCAACGACCCGGCCGTGTACGAGCCCGCCTTCTACCAGGCCTACTTCGAGAAGGGCCTGACGGGCATGAAGCGCGACCGGCCGACGTTCCTGTATCGCGGCGACGTGTCCAGGCCGATGTGGCAGGGCAACGTCAGCGACGGGATCATGACCATCCTGTACTCCGGCGGGGTCTTCACGCAGATGCCCCGCCTGCTGCGGGCGACGCGCGAGCGGGCGCCGATGATCCTGTACGCCTACGGCTCGTGCAACGCCCCCAACCGGAGCAACTGGGAATCGGCCGCCTGGTGCCTGCGGACCTACACCCTCAACGGCGACGGGGTCCTGCCGTGGCAGTCGCTGGGCGGGCCGAAGTCGCTGACCGCCGGTGATGCGCAGGGCGGCGGGAACGCCCTGATCATCGACGCCGGCAAGTACGGCAACGCCGTCGCCAGCTTCCGCGTCCACGCCCTGCGACGCGGGGCCCAGGACGCCGAGCTGCTCCGGCTGCTCCAGCTCAAGAACGGCTGGTCCCGCGAGCACATGGGCGTGCTGGTCTCCCAGAAGGTGCCACTGGCGTCCACCTTCAAGCAGGAGTTCACCGACCAAGCTGCCGCCGTCACCTTTGGCACGCTGACCAGCCAGGGCTTCTGCGAGATGAAAGAAGGCGTGCTGCAACTGCTGAACGGCCGATAGAGATTGCCGCGTTGGGTGCCCCGGACAAGCCTGCCCCGTTGGGGGCGTTGTTCGCCTTGTCCGGCTGCTCCTGTCCAGGAAGGGCGCCGGACAAGCTGCGCCCCGATCAACGGCATCGGGACTCCGCTTGTCCGGGGCACCCATATTGGCCAGGCAACAGGAGCCGTCATGATCAAGCCATTCCCATTCCGCGCGCTGTCGCCGCATCACGCCACGGCCATGGAGTTGGACTATCTGCTCAAGACGATCGACGCGGCCAAGGCGTACGGGTTCAACGCGATCCAGATCTGCGGGGACACGCACGGGCAGGGCAACCTCGACGGGGTGACCGTCTTCGAGCGCTTCTCCAAGGCCAACGACGTGCAGGACCTCGACGGCGTTCGCCGGCGGCGCGAGATCCTCCGGGCGGCCTGCCGGGCCGCCCACGACCGCGGCATGGAAGTGTACTACTGGCACCACGAGCTGTGGTTCCCCCAGCGGCTGGCGGAGGTGTACCCGGACTGGTTTGCCCCCGCGCCAAAGAACCGCTTCACCCGCGACCTGTACACTGACCGGGTGCCCCGCGTCGAGGGCGGCGCCCCCATCTGGGAGTACATGGACGCCAAGTTCGACGAGGCCTTCGAGCAGGTCCCCGAGCTGGACGGCACGGTGATGACCATCCAGGAGTCCCGGGTGCCGGTGTACTGCCTGTTCGAGGATTTCGAGCAGCAGGTCGAGGCCCTGGTCGACCAGTACCGCCGCCTCGAGGTCGCCCACCGGCGCGTGGGGAAGAAGTGGATCATCCGCACCTTCGCCTGGCGGGAGCACGAGTACCGCGTGGTGACCGAGGCCGTGCGCCGCTGGCGGCCCGGCGTGCCCGTCGAGAGCAAAGGCGTGCCGATGGACTGGGACCTGTACTTCCCCTACGACCCGCTGCTGGGCGAGTTCGCCGGGCTCACCAAGCACGTCGAGATCGCCCCAAGCTGCGAGTTCTACGGGTGCACGACCCACCCCGTCGGGCACCCCTGGCTGTACACGGCCAACCTGGCCTTCGCGGGCGAGCGGGGCCACACCGGAGCGGCTGTGAGGATGGACCGGGCGGGCGTCGCCATGCTGGGCGGGCCTGACGAGGGCGTGCTGGCGTGCATCGGGGCGTGGCTGAACGACCCCGCGGGCACGGACGTGGGCGAGGTGTACGTGCAGTGGATGATGCGGCGCTACGGCGTGGACCGCCAGGCGGGGCGGCGGATGGTCTTCGAGATGATGGAGCACTGCTGGCAGGCGACGCTGCACGCCTATCATCACGGCAAGATCTACATCGGCGACAGCTTCTGGCAGCGGTACGATCACTACTTCTTTGTGGCCGAGAGGCACTTCTGCGTCGAGCACGACGGCCCCGATCCGCTGGCGGAGAAGGACTTGGCCTGCAAGCACGCCGACCAGGCCGCCGACATCTTGGCCGAGATCGCACCGTCGCTGGCCCCGGAGGACGCGGAAGACCTCGCCCGGCGGATACGGTTCCTCCAGTACACCTGCCGGAGCTGGCGGGCGCTGGTGGCGGCCCTGGTCGCCCGGGGCCGGCAGATGTACGAGCCCTCCGAGGCCAACCTGGCCGGTTTGCGGGGAGCGATCGACGAGCTGGAGGCGGCCGGGGCGGCGACGTCGGAAGCCTTCCCCGAGCTCAACCAGCCCGGCACCTCCGGCAATGCCCCGCGCCAGAGTCAGCCGGGGATGCTGGTCGAGGAGTTCGCCCGCGCCTTCCGCGCCGATCTGCCCAACCTGCCCACCCGAACCATCGTCGACCGGCTGTCGGTCGAGGACCTCGGTGCCAACGCCGAACAGGACGGCTTGCCCGCCTGGCAGCCGCCGGGGGAGGGGACGACGGTTTCGTTGCAGGGCCGGCCCGGCTCCGCCCACGTGCTGGTCGTCTTCGCCGGCACGGAGATGTGCGTCCGCCGCCCCCTGGTCGTCCGGGGGCGTGGCTGGGAGCACCGCTTCGACATCGGCCAGTACGCCTGGTTCCTCGCCCACGACCGCCTCCGGCGATACGAGGTCCACGTTCCCGCCTCCTGCCTCGACGACGCCGGCCGGTGCAAACTGGAGCTGGTCGTCCCCGAGCCCGACCGCTCTCCCCGCATCGCCGAAATCCGGCTGGAGACCGAAACGAAGTCCTAGCCGGTGGGTGGATTTCATCAAGAGCCGCGAACGGCGCGAGCAAAGACGCGGGGGGGGGTGAGGAGACCCGACACCGCGGCTGTTTACAAAAACCCGTTTTGTAAACACCCGCTTTCTGCTCATAAGACACTTCTCATAAGCGCCTTATAGGAAATCCCACGCCGTTTCGCTCCGGGCGTGTAAACACTCTGGGCCGAGCCTCGACCCTACCTGCCCCTCGGCGAGCTCCCCCCATTGGTTCCCAAGTCGCATGACGGCTAACTATCTGTTTAAGCAACGGTTGCAAGGAAAAAGTCAAGAATGACGTCCTTCCCGTTGACGCAACCACGATATGGAGTAAAATGAATCACGTTCAGTAAATGATCTTCATTTTCAGGACAGTGCATGGAGGCCTGAAACGATGGGGCCGACCACAGTGAGAATAGGAGCTCGTCTGTTTGCCCCATGGTTGTGGGGTGGCGCAATCGGTTCCATGGGCCGTCAGGGCGGTCGTGCCGCCCGGCGTGGGAGGCGGCGCGGGGTGGGGGGCGTTTCGGCAGGGGTGCCTGTCGAGACAGTTGGTCATGGGCCTTCAGCCCACGCGCAGAGAATGAAAACGGCGGGTTCCGCCGGGTGCCCCGGACAAGCCGCAGTTTGGCTTGTCCGGCTTGCGGCCGTGGCGGAACGGCGCCGGACAAGCCTGCCCCGTTGGGGGCAGACGACGCCCCCAACGGGGCAGGCTTGTCCGGGGCACCCCCATTTTCGAGACAGTTGGTCATGGGCCTTCGGCCCACGCGCAGAGAATGAAAACGGCGGGTTCCGCCGGGGCACCCCCGTTTTCGAGGCAGTGTGGTGGGAGAAACCGGGCCGACGCGGCGGTATCGGAGTCTTTTGACTTGCCAAAAGGGCCTCATGATCGCCATAATGTTTCCGCCGTTCCGCACTTGCGGTCGGTGGTCGGGCGTGGGCTTTGTGCCGCGCCCGTTCTGTTCGACCGCCGGCAGGATGGGGTGCTTGTCCGATCAGTTGGGGCAGGCCCGGATGCTGTGGCATAAAGGAGTGTAGCGGCTTGGGCGGGGCCGATTCGTCTCGACGATCCAGCCGGGACAGTTGGTGCGAGGGACCGGACAGAAGGATGGAATACTTCCTGGGGTTAGACATAGGGGCTGTCAGCATCACGGCCGCGGTGCTCGGCCCGCCGGAAGGCCCCGCCGCGCTGACGGACAGCCTGTTCGCGCCCGCCGGTCAGTTCGACGGTGCGGCCGTTTTCCTCAGCACGTATCGCCGCACGCGGGGCCGGCCGATCGAATGCGCGACGGAGCTGATCGAGCAGCTCGTGGCCGCGGTAGGGGTGGACGCGGTCGCCGGGGTGTGCCTGACCGGCTCGGCCGGTCCGCTGGTGGCGGCCAAGCTTGGGGCCCGGACGGTCAACGAGTTCAAGGCGATCTGCCTGGGGTTGGAGGCGACGGGGGTGTCGGTGCGGACGGTCTTCGAGATGGGCGGGCAGAGCAGCAAGTACCTCCGCCTGGCGCCGTCCGACCGGGGCTTCGACATCGTCGACTACGCCACCAACGGCGACTGTGCCGCCGGGACGGGCTCGTTCATCGACCAGCAGGCCGGGCGGCTGCGGTTCGCGGTCGAGGACGTCGGACAGATTGCCCTGGAGTCCCAGCGCAACGCCCAGGTGGCGGGCCGGTGCAGCGTCTTCGCCAAAAGCGACATGATCCACGCTCAGCAGCGGGGCTACAGCCCGGCCGAGGTGCTGGCGGGGCTGTGCGACGCGGTGGCGCGGAACTTCCGGATGGCGGTGGTCCGCTCGCACGAGGTGGTGCCCCCGGTGGCGTTCATCGGCGGGCTGGCGGCCAACGCCGCGGTGGTCCGTGCCCTGCGGCAGGCGTTTGACCTGTCGGAGGAAGAGCTGATCGTCCCGGACGCCTTCGCGCACCTGCCGGCGGTGGGGGCGGCGGCGGTGGCGGCGGGCAAGGCGCCCGCCCAGCCGGGGCGGGACGGCGCGTCGGCGGGGTGGGACGCGAAGCGGGCGCTGGCGGGCCTGCGGAAGGCGTCCGACTCCGCCCGGGGACGGTTCCCCACGACCGCGCCGCTGAGCACGCACCGGCTGGTGCTGTTGCGCGACCGGGTCGAGCCGGTGACGCTGGGCTTCGGCGAGAAAGTCGACGCCTACCTGGGCATCGACATCGGGTCGGTCTCGACCAACCTGGTCGTGATCGACAACGACGGCAACGTCCTGAAGGAGATCTACACCCGCACCAAGGGCCGGCCGGTGGAGGTGGTGGACGAGGGACTGAAGGAGATCGACGCCGAGATCGGCGACCGGGTGGTCATCCGCGGCGTCGGCACCACCGGCAGCGGGCGGGAGCTGATCGGTGAGCTGGTCGGCGCCGACACCATCAACGACGAGATCACCGCCCACAAGACCGGGGCGACCTTCGTCGGTCGAAAGATGCTCGGCGGGCGCGTGCCCGACACCATCTTCGAGATCGGCGGGCAGGACTCCAAGTACATCTCCCTCCAGGACGGCGTGGTGGTGGACTTCACCATGAACGAGGCCTGTGCGGCCGGGACCGGCTCGTTCCTGGAGGAGCGGGCCGAGGAGCTGGATATCTCCATCATCGGCGAGTTCGCCGAGCTGGCGCTGTCGTCGCCGGCCCCGATCCGCCTGGGGGAGCGGTGCACGGTCTTCATGGAGCGGGACGTCAACGACTACCTCCAGCGCGGCGCCGCCAAGGTCGACCTGGTGGCGGGGCTGGCGTACTCGGTGGTCTACAACTACATCAACCGCGTCGTCCGCGGGCGCCGCATCGGCGAAAGCATCTTCTTCCAGGGCGGCACCGCCTACAACGACGCGGTGGCGGCGGCGTTCTCGGCCGTGCTGGACAAGGAGATCATCGTCCCGCCGCACAACGGCGTGATCGGGGCGATCGGCTCGGCGCTGCTGGCCCGCGAGAAGATGCTGCTCGGCCCGGACGCGAGCGCCGCCCGCGACGGCCGGTACGTCCCGGTCGCCCGCGACGCCGTGGCCCCCAACGGGGCAAGCCCCAAACGGGCAAGCCCCGAAGGGGCAAGCCTGGCCAGCCGGTTCCGCGGCTACGACCTGGGCAAGGTCGACTACAGCCTGCGCGAGTTCACCTGCAAGGGGTGCTCCAACCGCTGCATCGTCCAGGAGTTCAACGTCGAGAGCGAGAAGACCTACTGGGGTGACAAGTGCTCCGACCGCTACCGTAAGCGGTCCAAGACCACCGTCAAGCCCGTGATCGAGGACCTGTTCGCCTACCGGCAGGAGCTGTTCGAGGACG
>DASRZG010000032.1:0-7718 GCA_035686585.1 Phycisphaerae bacterium | reverse complement strand
CGTGGCACCCATCTTTCCGTCCAGGCCTCTCCCTTCACCGCGACCTCACCAACAGCGATGGGTCGATGGGGAGGTTCGCCAGCGCGGCGGCGATGTCGGCGAGGAAGCGTTTGCCGTCGGTGTAGTAGCCGGCAGTAGGCTTGAGGCCCTCGACTCGCTCACCCCACCAGCGGTTCAGCAGCTCCATGAACAGCTCGCGGAGGTACTTGCTGGTCATGCTGGCCAGGGCGACCGGCAGGGAGAGGTTCTCGGCGTTGACGGCGAAGGCGATCTCGAAGTTCTTGCCCTGCCATTCTACCTCGTAGGCGCTGCGATCCTCGGACTCCTCGAGGATCCGCATCCCCGCCCCCTCGAACGCCCGCTGAAGGTGGGGCCGGTAGCGGATCCGCCCGCCCTGGCGGTCGACGAGGATGCGCGTGGCGCCGCCGCCGGCATGGGTGGCGACCACCCAGGCGATCAGGCGGACCAGCACGCTCCAGGAGGCCATGGACTTATTGCGCGTGGCGGCGACGAGGCGGTTGTACTCCCCGGCCAGGACGGGCTCGGCCCGAATCGCCCGCAGGGCCAGTCCGGTGCGTTCCATGGCCTCGTCCAGCCCGTTGGCGCGAAGGGCGAGGTCGCCCGCGTCGGCGTGGAGGGGCAGGGGCAGATCGGCGCCGCCGTACCAGGGGTAGCCGCCCATCTGCCTGGCGGTGCCCGGGGCGATGCGGCGGAGCAGATCCTTCAGCGAGGGCGGGACGGGCCCGGACTGGGCGAGCATGCCCAGCACGCCGCGCTCGAGGTGGACCAGCCCGTCCGTGCGGACGTGAAGCGTCTTGGAGTCGGCGATGGGGACGGCGGGGGACCGTCGGATCGACCGGCGGGTGACCGCGCCGGCCAGCAGTTGCCACAGGCTCTGCTCGCCGAGGGCGTCGGGAACGTCGAAGACGGAGGCCGAGATGACCAGCGGGCCGAGGATCGGACCCAGCCCCGCCTCGTCGATGCCCGCCACGATGGCCACAGGTTCCGTCCCTTCCGCAAAGGAAAACGCCGATGTTGGCCGATTATAGTCACGGGCCGGCCGGGGCGAAAGCCCGCAGGCCCGCCGGGGCGTGATGGACGCGCCGGTCCCGGCGGTGTATGCTGGGGCCCGTACCGGGCCGTTCCGCCCACGGAGTTGAGGGAGCATCTCATGCGACATGCCGTGATCATGGCCGGGGGCGCGGGAAAGCGCCTCTGGCCCGCCAGCCGACAGGACAAGCCCAAGCAGCTCATCCCGATGATTGACGGCAAGAGCCTGCTGGACGTGGCGGTCGAGCGCCTCGATGGGCTGTTCGAGCCGGGGCAGATCCTGATCGTCACCGCCGCCGCCTACGCCGAGCAGATCCGATCGAGCTTCCCCGCGCTGCCTGGCGGCAACGTCATCGGCGAGCCCGAAGGCCGGGACACCGCCGCCGCCATCGCGCTGGCGGCGGAGATCATCCGCGCCCGCGACGACGACGCGACCATGGCCGTGTTCACCGCCGACCACATCATCCGCCCGGTCGAGCGGTTCGCCCGGTGCGTCCAGGAGGCGATCGAGACGGCCGAGGCGCAGCCGCAGGCCCTGGTCACCTTCGGCATCCGCCCGACCTCCCCGCACACGGGGCTGGGGTACATCCACTTCGGCGAGAGGCTGGGCGAGGGGTCCGCGCGGCGGGTGCTGGGCTTCAAGGAGAAGCCCGACCATCACACCGCCCGGACCTACGTCGAGAGCGGGCAGTATTACTGGAACAGCGGCATGTTCGTCTGGCGTGTGGACACCATCCGCGAGGTGATGGCGCGGTTCCTGCCCGAATCGGCCGAGAAGCTCGCCCGGGTCGGCGACGCCGCCAAGGCCGGCAAGGACATCACCAACCTGCTGGCGGAGGTCTACCCGCAACTGCGGCGGATCAGCATCGACTACGCGGTGATGGAGAAGGCCTCCGACGTGCTGATGGTGGAGTTGACCTGCCAGTGGCTGGACGTGGGTTCCTGGCCCGCCCTGGCGGACGTGGTGGACGTCGACGCCGACGACAACGCCGTCGTCGCCCCCCGGGCGGTCGTGCTGGACGGGAGCGGCAACGTCATCTATTCCGAGGACGGGCACCTCCTGGCCGTGGTGGGCATGGATGACTGCATCATCGTCCACACCCCCGACGCCACGCTGGTGTGCAACAAGTCCGATTCGCAACGGCTCAAGGAGCTGCTGGACATGGTGGCCGGGCGGTTCGGATCGGAATACGTGTGATGGCAGGCGCGGGCCGCTGGCTGGCGGTGGACCACGGGGCCAAACGGATCGGCCTGGCCGTCGGCGATGAGGCCTCCGGCATCGCCTCTCCCGTCGAGCAGGTCTTCACCGAGGAGGCGGGGTGCCTGGACCGCATCGGCGAGATCGCCCGGTCTTATGACGTCCGCGGGGTCGTGGTGGGCTGGCCGCTGTTGACGGACGGGTCGGAGGGGGGCCAGGGCCGGACGGCGCGGCGGTTCGCCGCCGAGCTCGCCGCCGCCACCGGGCTGGACGTCCGCATGTGGGACGAACGCCTCAGCAGCTTCACCGCGGACCAGCGGCTCAAGGGCACGATGACCCGAAAACGAAAGAAACGCCGCCACGACGCCGTCGCCGCCGCCGCTTTCCTCGAAGACTTTCTCGCCGCCGACGGCCCCAGCACCGCCCCGCGCCCCCAGGCCGGGTCACTCCCCGACGGGGCAAGTCAGTGAACCCGGGCAGTTCTTTCGCTCCGCGCGGACGGGCGACCGACAACTGATGCGGATCCTTCGGGAGTCGATCGCATGCGGCTGTTCCCCAAAACGTCCACCGACCGCAAAGGTGCCATCGCGGCGAAGCTGCTTCGGGTGTGGCTTTGGCCCCACAGGTACTGCTTTGTGATCGACGACCTTGCCGTCACCCCATCCGCCCCCGCCGGAAGGTCGCCCCGGGCGGGGTGTTTACAAAACCCCGAAATGTAAACACCCCGGAAACTACGTAACTGTTTTGTAAACAATACGATAAGCGCGATTACAAGTGTTTCCACCGGAAGCTTGTAAACAGCCGTAAATCCTGGCGCACTTTTGCAGGTTATGCCTGCTCCGCCCACCCTGCCCCCTGTCCCGCGGGGCTTGGATGTCCCGGCCGGTCGGCCCCTGATCCCCCGTTTCGGAGAAAAGAGGGACAGAAGAGGGTCCGTCCCTATTTACTCTCGTCGCGCGCTGCCAGGCCGTCCTCGACGAGCGGGTCCGCGCCAACCGCCGCGCCATCGCCGGGGGCGGTCGGTACCTCACCTGGCATTGGTACGCCGTCAGCGGCATCGACGAACGCGCCTTGGCCCTGTACAACCTCGCCGCCCAGGTCGCCGCCGGCCAGGACTGACCCGGCCCTGTCCTCCCCCGGTATCTGCCTGGAGAATGGGGGGTGCCCCGGCCAAGGCGTCATCTGCCTTGTCCGGCGCCGTTCCGCCGCGGTGACAAGCCGGACAAGCCCAACAGCGGCTTGTCCGGGGCACCCGACGGAACGTGCCATTTTCATTCTCTGTGGGTGGGATCAAGGCCCATGACCGACTGTCCCCCAACCGTCCCCGATACCTTACGAGCCGTTCCGCGAGCGCCAGTAGTCGGCTTCGTAGGTCCACTCCGCGCTGCGAGCGATGACGAGCTGCTTCATCCGCTGGGCGAAGGCGGACCGCTGGGCCTGCTGCTCGGGGTAGGTTGTCCCGGCAGAGACGGCCTCGACGAGGTCGGCGCCCAGCTTCGCCGCCGCCTGCAGGGCCGCGGGACGCGTGGCCGGGTCGGCCAGCATCCCGGCCGGCGCCCCGGCCGCACCAACGGTCCAGCAGCCCATGTTCCTCAGGAAGCCCAGGACGTACTCCTGCACCTGCTCCTCGCCCCCGCCTCCGCTGGTGACGATGGCCGCGGCGTGCTTGCCCCGAAGCACCTGGCAGTGCAGCAGGCCGCAGCAGCGGTCCATGACGGCCTTGAGTTGGGCGCTGACGGAGGAGAGGTAGTTCGGGCTGGCCAGGATGATCCCGTCGGCGGCCAGGAGGGCGTCTTTGAACCGGTGGAAGTCGTCGTCGATGGGGCAGGAGCCGGTCCTGTGGCAGACGTCGCACGCGCGGCAGGGGTTGACCTGGTAGTCGGACACCACCAGCGTGGCGACCGTGGCGCCGGCGGCCTCCGCCGCCTTGGCCGCCTCAGATAACAGGGATCCGGTCGTGCCCTTCGGCCCGTGCGGGCTGCCGTTGATGGCCACGATGTCCATCGTCTTTCCTTCAAGGAAGAAGCGGACCGGTGCGCGGGCCCGCTTCGTGGGTCTGTGGGGATTTCTGGCGGCGGGTCTACTTCCGGTCTTCGTCGTCGTCGGCGAGGTCGGCCAGGGCGGCGTCGAGGGCGGCCATGGGGTCGGAATCCTCGCCGTCGGTGTTGAGGGGTTCGAGGATGTCGGCTTCGAGGTCGACCACATCGTCGGCGACGGCGGCGTGGACGGACTTGGACGGCAGGGGGGCGATCTCGGCCGGTACCCCGTCGATCTGGACCGTGAAGATGACCGGCCCGACGGCGATGCGGTCGCCCGGTCTCAGGGGCGCCTCGTTGACACGGCGGTTGTTGACGTAGGTCCCGTTGGAGCTGGTCAGGTCCCGCAGCTTGAGCTTACCGGCTCCCAGCAGCAGCTCGCAGTGCTTGCGGGAGACGTTCAGGAGGGGCACGCGGAGGTCGCAGTCGGAGCCGCGGCCCAGGATGGTCTTGTCCTTGTGGATGCGGAAGTCCTTCCGCTGCCCGTCCGACTTGAACATAACCAGCTTCACGTCCATTCCCTGTTCCTTTGGTTTTCGGCCCGCGTCCACGAACCAACGCCGCACCTATTCTATGACAAAGGCGGTCGCCTGCAAGGAAAAACATGCCCCGGCCCACCGGGGCGGCGCGGGCCTCCGGGTCGTCCGCAAGCGTTCTCCCGCGAACTACTTAATACGCCTTCCGCACGGGCCGATACCACCGGTGAGGACGCAATCATCTGACTCGTGCGGCAGTGGTTCAGCGTATCGGTCGTAACGTATGTTGAAGATAGGCAGTGAGCGAAGGACCTGCCCCCGCCGACGGACGGACGGGGACGGGTCTGTGTGTGGTGGAACAGGGCAGTCCCTGCGGAGGGCCCGAAGGCCGCGCGCCAGGTCCGTGAAGGATTTCCGCATGTCCTTCGCACCGCGCTGCTTACCGTCAGTGCGAAATCCATACCCGGCTCCCCGGCCCGTTTCCCCGACGGTCCCTCCCGCCCTTGCCGGATGCAGGAACGATTGAATGTCGTGGAAACTCCTCAAGACGAGGACGATGCCGGTCGGGATCGACGTGGGCACCGGCTCGGTGAAGCTTGCGCAACTGCGCAGGACCCAAACCGAGTTGGAACTGTCCGCGGTGGCGTCTTCGCGGATGCCCGGCCCGTGCCGATCGGATCCTCAGGCGAGACTGGCCTTCCTGGCCCAGAGCCTCCCTGCGATGCTGCAGGCGGGGGGGTTTCGGGGCAGGGAGTGCGTTCTGTCCCTGCCGGCGACCGAAACCTTCGTCCAGCACGTCAAGATCGCCAAGATGCCCCCCGGCGCCATTACCGACGCCCTGCGGGCCGAACTGCAAGGAAAGTCCCCGTTTGATCCTGCCGATGCCGTTATCCGGCACGTTGTGGCAGGGGAGACGTACGGAGACGGAGACGTGGGACTGGAGGTGATCGTGCTGGCGGCCGCCCGGAGCGTGATCGAGGGCTATCTGAACGTGGCACGGAAGGCGAGGCTTCAGGTGAAGGCGCTGAACGTGGAGCCCTGCGCGATCCTGGAGTGTTTCGCCCGGCTGTTCCAGCGGGAGGGGGACGGCGAGAAGGCGACGCTGTTTCTGGACCTGGGCAGCGGCGTGACGCAGGTGGTGGTCGCCCACGGGGCCAAGTTGGTCTTCGCCCGCAACGTGGCGTTGGGAGCGGAGAAGTGGGAGCGGGCGATGGGCTCGATCCTGGGAATGACGATGGAGGAGATTCAGGAAGCGCGGCTGGCGGAGGCGTTGGCCCAGGCGCCGTCGGCGGAGGCGGACCGCCTGTACGAGGCGATGGGCGGGATGCTGTCGGCGATGGGCGAGGAAATCTCGCGGTGCCTGCGGTACTACGAGTCGGTCTTCCCCTCGCGCCCGGTCGAGCGCGTGGTGTTCCTGGGCGGACAGGCATCGGACCGCCGGCTTTGCCAGCGGCTGGCGCAGCGGTTGAACCTTCCGGCGCAGATCGGCGACCCGCTGGCGCGGATTCGGTCGTCGCGGTCGGCGGCGGAGGAAGGGCGGCTCGACCGGCGGTATCCCCAGCCGGCGTGGGCCGTGGCGGTGGGGCTGAGCCTCGGGGCGGATTCTCCCCCGGCGGCGTGAGGTGCGATCATGAGCATGGTGAATCTGCTGCCCGAAGACTACATCGCCCGGCAACGGCAGAAACGCAGCAACCGGCTTTGCGCGATCCTGTTCGCCGTGGTGATCGCCGGTGTGCTGGCCGGGGCGGTGGTGTCGGAGCGGGGATACCGGCGGACCCGGGAGGTCAGCGACCGGGTGAACCAGGCGTACGTCGACGCCGAGAAGCTGATCCGGCAGCTCAAGGAGCTGGAGGAGACACGCCACCGGCTGCTGGCCAAGGGCGAGATGACGGCGGGTCTGCTGGAGCGGGTCCCGCGCAGCTACCTGCTGGCGGTGGTGACCAACTCGCTGCCGGCGGGCAGTTCGCTGAGCCGGTTCGTGCTGACAACCGGCGTCAGGAAGGTCCGGGTGGACGGGTCGAAGCCCAAGACCCGCTTCGAGGAGGCGGGCGGCCAGGCCGAGGCCCCCGTCGAGACCGAGAGGCAGATTGAGCTGATGATCGTGATCACCGGGCTGGCGGCGACCGACGTGGAGGTGGGCGAGTTCATCTCCGCCATGCGGCGCTGTCCGCTGATCGACCGGGCGGAGCTGAATTACAGCGAGGAGAAGGTCGTCCTGAAGGAGCGCGTCCGCGAGTTCCGCGTGACGCTGTACCTGAAGATCAACGCGGACGTCCCCGTCGGCGGCGACAACGAGACGGCCGCGCTGACGTGGGGGCCCGCGACCACGGGCGGGCAGATCGGAGGCGTCCGATGAAGTTCGGCATCCGCGAGATCATCCTCCTGGTGCTGCTGGTGATTATCCCCGTGTCGGCGTGGGCCCTGGCGTTCCGCCCCGCCAAGATCCGCAACGAACAGATGATCCGGCAGATCGAGTCCCAGCGGACCAAGCTGACCGAGCTCAACCGCGCCACCGGCACCATCGGCAACATGGAAGCGGAGATCGAATCGCTCAACGAGGCCATCAACTACTTCAGCGCCAAGCTGCCTTCCGAGAAGGAGATGGACCAGGTCATCCGCGAGCTGTGGCGCCTGGCCGAGGCCAACGAGCTGACCACCAAGAGCATCCGCCCGCTGTACGATGCGAACGCGCTGCGACTTACCGAGTCGTCGGGCCCGTACGCCGAGCAGCCCATGTCGATGGTCCTGGAGGGCCGCTTCAAGGGCCTGGACGGGTTCCTGCTGGCGATGGAGAGGCAGCCCCGGATCATGAGGCTGCTGGACATGACGGTGGCGGACCTGAGGGAGAACAAGGAAGGGGGGGACGGGCGCGTCCGTACCACCTGCGTGATGAGCGTCTTCTTCGAGCGGGCGAGCAAGGAATAGAGATGGCAGACAACCCCTACAGCACGACCGGCG
>DASRZG010000031.1:0-3151 GCA_035686585.1 Phycisphaerae bacterium | reverse complement strand
CGGCCGCGTCGCCGCCATGCGCAAGCGCCTCCGCGACTGGCTCACCGAGCGCGACGCCTGGCTGCCGATCCCCAACCCCCGCTACGACCCCGCCGCCAAACCGCCGGAGACGCCCGCCCCGCCCGCACGCCGGCGGTGAAGTCCAAGACCCCTCTCGTTTAGCCACGACCCAGCGGGGAGCGCGACGCTTCCCGCACACCGTGCCTTGGCATGCATCTACACCTTCCCCGCGGCCGGGCAACCAACTATATGCATGCAGGTTACAGCGACACGCCGCCACAAAAGCAGCCTGTCCCCCTTTCCCCTCCTCCGAACAGTCCCATTTCCACACCCCCAAGCCGAACGGCTTGAGGGTGGCACCCGGGGCTCCCCCGCGACGCGTGTGCAGCGGAGCTGCACACCTTACCGGGCCGCCTTCTTCGCCCCCCTCGCCTGACGCCACAGCAGCGCCGCCAGGACCACCCCGACCGCGATCAGGGCGGCCCACAGCAGCCAGCGGTGCCGTTCGGACCAGGGGGCCAGCTTGATCCGGTGGGCGAAGCGGGGGTTGGGCACGACCTCACCGAGCGTCGCGGCCGTCACGCCCTCCGCCCGGAGCCGGTCGATGAAGTGCGGCAGATCGTAGCTGGGCTCGGCGGCGTCCTGCCGACCCAGGTACAACTCGGTCGGCCCGCTTGTCACGGGCGGGAAGGCCACGTACACCGGCAGCCGGCGGACGGAGAGGCCTTTGAAGGCCAGCGGCGGATTGTCCTCGTTGTAGATCCGCACCAGCAGATAGCGGTACTTGCCGCCCAGGGCCAGCCGGAGATTCTCGGCAAGCGCCCCCGACCCGTCGCCTGGGAAGCGGTGGATGCTGCCGGCGGTGACGGGTATCCACGGCTCGGGCTCCTCGCGGGTCCGCGGCGGGGCGTCCTCGACGGCCTCTGTAACGGTGCGGGTCTTGCGGTTCCTGCCCAGCACCTCCACCCGGCGGAGGAAGTTCGCGCCCGCGATCGACAGCTCCATGTCGTACAGCGGCAGCTTCTCCCAGCCCAGGTCGGCCTCGATCTCGGTGGCCTTGAGTTTGGGGTCCTCGCTGACGGCGGTGGACTTGACCTCCACCGGAATCGCGGCGGGCGGGGTGTCCTTGGCGTACCGGGCGGAGACGGAGACGACGGGCACCTGCTCCGGATCGTCCGGGGCGTTGAACACGGTGATGCGGAGATAGCGGAAATCGTTGTCCGGCAGCTCCACCCACGACTGCTCGAACCGGCCGCCCCAGCGGCCCACGCGGAACAGCCAGGCGGACTCGCGGAGCACCTGCCACGACAGGCCGTCCTCGCCGGCCTCGACCTTCACGCGGCGGCGGAAGTCGCTGCCGGGCGTGTTGACCTCCACGCCGGTCCGGCTCGCCGGGCTGCCGAAGTCCACCGTCACCGTGCTGCTGACGCCGGGGGTGAAGACGGCATTGAACAGCCGGGCGGGCGTGTACGAGACGGGTTTGCCCGGCTCGCCGCGGTCCACGCGGACAACGTACGGCACGACGTCGCCGTCGGCGGCCAGCAGGCGCAGGTCCCCCAGGTCCGCCCGGGCGCGGTCGAAGACGGCGGGCGTAAGTGCGAATTCCACCACGCCTTTCTCGGCCGGCTTCGACACCTGCACGGGCGCGACGTACTGCCACTGGGTCAAGTCGGGCTCTGCCGCGCCGGCGGCGACGGACAGGGCCATCGCGGCCGCGGCGGCGGCGTTCTGCAAACGGGTCATGCCTCAACCTCCCCAATCGCCCCCGCCGCGGGCGCCGGCGGCAGCAGGCGCTTCTCCAGCTTGTGGTACAGGTACGACGCCGCCACCATCAGCATCCCCAGGGCCAGGAACGAGACGATCCGGTAGACGTCCCTTACGTGTGTCATGTCCACGATCACCAGCTTCAGCGCTGCCGCCCCGAACAGGCCCAATCCCGCCAGCCGCAGCGGCCTGAGGCGCCGCCAGAAGCCGACGATCAGCAGGGCCACCGCCGAGACGCCCCAGACCAGCGTGATGGCCATCTGCCCCGCCCGCCGTCCGTGGGTGAGGTCCTTGACGTAATCGACGCAGAACGTGTAGGCCTCGGTGCTGAGCAGCAACAGCAGCAACAGCAGCCCGGCCGCGTAGAAGGCGGTCCCCGCATCCGCCCGCTCGGTGGCCGACAGGCCCGCGGCCGGGCCGCGGAAGGCCCGCGCGAACACGAACACCGCCGCCACCGCCGCCAGGCAGGCGCCGAAGCGGAGGTTCAGCACGAGAAGGTGCTTGGCGCGGAGGTCCTCCCCGTACGTGATCGCCGCCAGCGTCACCATGACCAGCAGCAGCGTCGCCCCGGCCCAGAAGGTCGGTGCCGACCGCGCCCGCACCGCGGCGAGCAGGTAGGCCAGCGAGCCGATCGCCCACAGCACGACCACGCCGCAAGCGGCCTCGTACGGGCCCCTCTCGTTGCGCAGCCAGCCGGACAGCTCCGGATGGGCCAGGATCAGCGTCAGCAGTCCCCCGCCCAGGGCCGCACACAGCTTCAGCGCACGGTCGGCGTCGTCGGCGAGGGACCGGAATCGCTGGTGGATCACCGCGAAGACCGCCATCGCCGCCGGCACGGCCATCGCGGTGAGGAACTGAGAGTTGATGAAGGGCCTGTACAGCCCTTCGTGCTCCGGCCAGTGCCACCCGATCAGCCGGACGATGCCGACGGCGAGGACCCCAGCCGCCAGCGCCCGCACCGGGCGGTAGCGGAAGCGGTACCCCAGGTACAGCAGCACCGGCGCCTCGGCCACCCACGCCAGCAGGATGCCGTGGGTCTTGAGCTGCAGCGGCACGGCCAGCGTCAGGAAGGTGACGGACAGGGCGATCGTCCCGAACAGCGAGCGCTCGTCGCCGGGCAGCCGGCGGCGGACGATCCAGCCCAGCGCCACGTAGGCCGTCGCCATGGACAGCGCGACAAAGCCGAGCAGGAACCGGTGATGCTCATAGAGCATGGACCAGGCGAACGAGAAGGCGAAGACGGCGTTGACCACCGCCATCACGAACCGCTCGATGGGCAGGGAGATCCGCTTGCGGAGGTTGTGCACGAAGGGCAGGACCAGGAACAGGACGAAGAACGCCCCCAGCCACGCCAGGGCCGACCCCACGGGCCCGGAGAGGCTTTCGC
>DASRZG010000030.1:0-16887 GCA_035686585.1 Phycisphaerae bacterium | reverse complement strand
GATGCCGCTGTCCGAGGCCTACGCGGCGGCGGACGTATTCTCCTGGCGCCTGTCGGGCCTGCTGGTGGTGGTCCTGGTGGGCCTGTTCGCCGCGCAGTTCCTGCTGAGCCGGTACGTGCTGCTGAGGCCCCTGGGCCAAATCCGCGAGCAGGCGGGGCGGATCGCCGCCGGCAGCGACCATCTCGGCGAGCGGGTGCCCGTGCCGGCCACCCGGGAGTTGGGCGAGCTGGCGCGGGCGTTCAATGCCATGTCCGCCAGCGTGCGCGACCGCCACGACCAGCTCGAGACGACGATCCAGGCCCGCACCGCCGAGTTGCGGCAGACGAACGAGCGCCTCCAGCGGGAGGTGGACCAGCGACGCGAGGCACAGCGGGAACTGGAGCAGTCCCGGCGCCTGCTGCGGACGGCGATCGATGCCCTTCCCGACGCCATGCTCGTCCTGGACCGCGACAGGCGGATCGTCCTGGCGAACGAGGCCGCCTGTCGCACGGTTGGGGGACGGGACCCGGTGGCCGAGGGCATGGATCCTGCCCTGATCCTGGGCGAACCCGCCGGCGGCAGCGAAACCAAAGGCCAAGCCCGTCCCTTCCGACGGGCCCAGGACAGCGGGAAGCCCGTCAGGGCCGTCGACCGTTACGTGGACCGCCAGGGGCGCCAGACGTACGCCGAGGTGACCGCGGCGCCGGTGCTGGACGAGTCCGGGCAGGTGGAGCGTGTCGTCGTGATGCACCGGGACGTGACCCGGCACATGCGCTCGGACGAGGCGCTCCGCCAGAGCGAGGAACGCTTCCGCCACACCTTCGAGCAGGCCGCCGTCGGCGTGGCGCACGTCAGCCCCCGGGGCGACCTCCTTCGCGTCAACGAGCGGTTCTGCCAGATCCTGGGCTACGACCACGGCCAGATGCGGGCCCGCACCGTCCGCGACATCACCTTCCCGGACGACCTGGAGGCGGACCTGGAGCGCCTGCGCGACATCTGGTCGGGCCGGATTGAGACCTATGCGACGGAGAAGCGGTACGTCCGCGGGGATGGGACGCTCATCTGGGCCAACGTGACGATCTCGCTCGTGCGAAAGGACGACGGCAAGCCCGAGTATTTCATAGCCGTGGTCGAGGACATCACACAGCGGAAGGAGGCGGAGGAGGGCGTCCGCCGGCTGAACGCGGAGTTGGAGCGCCGGGTGGCCGAGCAGACAACGGACCTGCGGAAGGCCATCCGCGACCTGCGGCACGAGGCCCGTCAGCGGAGCAGGGCGGAGGAGGCGCTGGTGGAGCGGTCACGGGCCCTGGACGCCTTCTTCCGGCACTCGATCACCCCCCTGGTGATCCTGGACAGGGAGTTCAACTTCATCCGCGTCAACGAGGCCTACGCCAAGGCGTACGCCCGGGACGTGTCGGAGTACCCCGGCAGGAACCACTTCGAGATGTACCCCTCCGACGCCAAGGCGACCTTCGAGGAGGTTGTGCGCACCCGCAAGCCCTTCGCGGCCCTGGCCCACCCCTTCGCGTTCCCCGACCACCCCGACTGGGGCACCACCTACTGGGACTGGACGCTGGTGCCCCTGACCGGCGACGACGGCGAGGTGGAATCGCTCGTGTTCTCCCTCAAGGACGTCACCGAGTCGGTGCGGGCGCATGAGCAGCTCAAGGCGCTCAACGCGACCCTCGCCGACCGCGCCAGGCAGCTTCGGGCCTTGGCGCTGGAGCTGACCCGCTCCGAGCATCGCCAACGGCGGCGGCTGGCCCAGATGCTTCACGACCACCTCCAGCAAATGCTGGTGGGGGCGCGGATGTCGTTGAGCATGGCGAGGCGGCGCACCGACTCGGAGGCGTTGGCCAAGTCCCTCGACGACGCCGACGCCCTGCTGGGCGAGTCGATCGAGGCCTCGCGGACCCTGACGGTGGAGCTGAGCCCGCCCATCCTCCATGACGCCGGCCTGGTGCCCGCGCTGGATTGGCTGGGCCGGTGGATGGGCGAGCGCCACGGACTCACCGTGGACGTGCAGGGCGAGGAGGGGCCCGAACCGGACAGCGAGGACGTCCGCGTGCTGATCTTCCACGCCGTGCGCGAGCTGCTGTTCAACGTGGTCAAGCACGCCGGCGTTCGCCAGGCGCGCGTCACCGTCCAGCGGGAGCAGGGCTGGATGCACGTTTCGGTGATCGACGAGGGCCCCGGGTTCGATCCGGACAAGACCAACGCCGGGCGGGGAGGGCTCAAGGCCTTCGGGCTGTTCTCCATCCGGGAGCGCCTGGAGGCGATTGGCGGCCGGCTGGAGGTGGTCGCCGAGCCGGGAGCCGGCACGTGCGTGACGCTGGTGACGCCGCTGAGCCTGAGCCCCGGCGGCGAAACGGACCGCGAGGGGGTCGAATCAGCGGGGGGTGTCCGGGAGGACACGCCGGGAGTGGACGCCCGGGTGGGAGAGGGTCAGGCCATTCGCGTCCTGATTGCCGACGACCACGAGGTGGTCCGCGACGCCCTGGCCGTCCTGCTGGAGCAGGAGCCCGGGATCGAGGTGGTTGCCCAGGCCGGGGATGGGAAGGAGACGATCGCCCTGGTCCGCCGATATCAGCCGGACGTGGTCATCATGGATGTCAACATGCCCGTGGTCGACGGCGTCGAAGCCACCCGGCAGATCGTCCGCGAGATGCCACGGACGCGGGTGATCGCCCTGACTACCTACGAGGAGGAGGACATGGCCGCGCGGATGCGCGAGGCCGGGGCGTCGGCGTATCTCACCAAGGGCGGCCCGGCCGATTGGCTGATCGCGGCCATCCGCGCCGCCGCACCCGCGGCCCAGTCGGACCGGAAGAACGCCTGAAACGAGAGGACCGCATCCGCGAGCCCCGGGTGCCCCGGACAAGCTGTCGTCCGGCTTGCCCGCCCGCGTCAGCCGGAACGCTTCCGCCGCAGTGCCGCCGGCGCCCAAGCCCCCAGCAGGGCCAGCGCCGCCGGCTCGGGCACCGCCACGGTGCCGGCCTTCGCGCCGTAGTGGTCCGCCAGGGCGACCAGGTCGGCCACGCCCACGAGCCCGTCGGCGTTGAAGTCCCCGTCGAACCAGACCGTGTCCGTCAGGCCGTAGTGTTCCGCCAGCGCCACCAGGTCCGCGATGCCCACGATGCCGTCGAGGTTGGCGTCCCCGGCCAGATCCAGCCCCGGCCCCGGCCCGATGCTCCAGGCGAGGGCGTACCCGGCCGCGGCGGCGGCCTCGGAGGACACCCCCAACACGTATTGGCCCGGCTCGGAGACCGTGAAGTACACGTGCTCCAGGTTGTCGATGGCGCTGACCGAGACGTCCACCGGGTAGACAGGATCGTCGCCGAGGTACAGCTTCAGGTCCAGGTCGGCCAGGGGGTCGGCGGAATAGACCACCTTGTCGATGTCTTCGGAGTCCGTGGTGACGGTGCGGTTCCAGGCGAGCGTGGCCGTGATCACCGCACCGGCCGGGGCCGGCAGGTCGAGGCAGTAGAACGTCTCATCCGGGCCGGAGATGGCACCCAGGTCCCACCCGATTCCGGAGACCGCTCCAGCGTCCTGCTCGGCCGACAGGTACTGGCGGTGTGCCGACCAAAGGTTCATCTGGCCGGCGCCCTGGGCGGGATCGAGCGGCTCGGACGGCGTGTGTGACCACCCGGGCAGCTTGGTGGCGGAGTTCAGCAGAACGCTCTTGACGACCCGCGGATCGGTCGTGTGTCCGAGTTGCCGGCCCATGTCCACCAGCAGGGCGGCCCCGCCGGCGACGATCGGCGTGGCGAAGCTCGTCCCGCTTCCCTCGCCCCACAGGCCGTGCAGGGTCGGCAGGACGATCTGCGAGCCCGGCGCGACGATGTCGGGCTTGCTCCTCCCGTCGGCGGTCGGTCCCCGGCTGCTGTAGGGCGCCATCTGGCCGTAGTCCTCGGAGACGTCCTGGCCCGTCCCGCCGGTGGCGCCGACCGTGATCACGTTGTAGGCCCCCGAGGGCAGGCCCGCCAGCGTCCCGCCGCCCGGGCCGCCGTTGCCCGCCGCCACCGTTACAACCGCGCCGTTGGTGTCGACGATGTGGTCCAGGCCCAGGCTCCATTGGTCCAGCCCGTGCGTGGCGCCGCCCATGGAGATGCTCATCGTGATGATCTCGGCGGGATTGCCGTTGAGCCCTCCCAGTCCCTGGGCGAACGTCTCGGCTGCGACCGTCTGGTTCCGCGTCTTGGTGATTGTGCCCCGGTTGGTGGTCTGTCCCGACCACAAGCCGGTGCCGGGGGCTACGCCCGTGTACGTGGGATTTGTGCTGGCCGCGGCGCCCGCCACGGCCGTGGCGTGGTCGGAAACGAACGTCGGACCGACGGCGAAGTTGAATGCGCCCAGGAAGTTGCCGCTGATGGCGGGGTGTGTCCCATCGGCGGCGAACACGTCCACCACCGCCATCTCCACCCCGCTGCCGGTGATCCCGAGGCCCCACAGGTACCCCGCATCGACCGCGTCGGCGGCCAGGTCAAGCGCCGAGGCCTGCGCCGACAGCACGATCGCGACAACAACGGGAAGGCACCACGATGGGACGTATCGGCTCACTGGGCCATTATATCACGATGTTCGCAACCTGCCGCCCGCGGAAATCCGTCATCGTCGGCAGGAAGGCGGAGATGGCCCTTGCATTCGGCGCGAGGAAGGGCCAAAGTGTCGCGGGATTCCAAGCGGGATCGACGGCGGAGCGAAGGGAGGGGACGGGAAAGGCCACATCCATGGGCAAGACGCTTCTGATGATCGGGGCGTTCGACACCAAAGGGCCCGAGTACGCCTTCCTGCGCGAGGCGATCCTCGCGCGGGGCCATGCGGTGCTGGCGCTGAACACGGGCGTGCTGGGGACGACGGGCCTTTTCCCCGTTGACGTCGAGGCCGACGAGGTGGCGGCCGCTGCCGGGGCCGACCTGGAGGCGCTGCGGTCGGCGGGCGACCGCGGCCAGGCGATGAAGGCCATGGCCGCCGGCGCGCCGATCGTTGCACGCCGGCTTTGGGAGGCGGGCCGGTTCGACGGCGCGATCGGCATGGGCGGAACGGGCGGCACGACGGTGGTCGCCTCGGCCCTGCGCGCCCTGCCCGTGGGCGTGCCCAAGGTGTGCGTCTCCACCGCCGCCGGCGGGGACGTGTCCGCCTACGTCGGCACCAAGGACGTCACCATGATCCCCTCGATCGTCGACGTGGCCGGCGTCAACCGCGTCTCGCGGCTCATCTTCACCCGCGCCGCCGGGGCCGTCTGTGGGATGGTCGAAGCCGACGTCCCCGCGGCCGGGGACGACCGCCCGGTCATCACCGCCTCCATGTTCGGCAACACCACCGCCTGCGTGGACGCCTGCCGCGACGCCCTGGACAAGGCGGGCTACGAGGTGCTGGTGTTTCATGCCACCGGCACGGGCGGGCGGGCGATGGAGTCGCTGGTCCGCGAGGGACTGGTCGACGCCGTGCTGGACATCACCACCACCGAATGGGCCGACACCGTCTGCGGCGGGGTGTTCGACGCCGGGCGCGACCGCCTCAGCGCCGCCGGCGAGATGGGGCTGCCGCACCTGATCGTGCCGGGCTGCGTGGACATGGCCAACTTCGGCGGCCCGGAGACCGTCCCGCCGAAGTACAAGGACGCCGGCAGGACCTTCTACGAGTGGAACCCCTCGGTCACGCTGATGCGGACCAACGTGGCCGAGAACGAGCGGATGGGCAAGGCCTTCGCCGAAAAGGCCAACGCCGCCAAAGGCCCGGTGGCGTTCCTGATCCCGCTGAGGGGCGTGTCCATCCTCGACGGCGACGGCGAGATCTTCTGCGATCGCCAGGCCGACGCCGCCATGTTCGACGCCATCAAGGCCAACCTCAACCCCGACATCGAGGTCGTGGAGTTCGACTGCAACATCAACGCCCCCGAGTTTGCCGCCAAGGCCGTCGAGATGATGCTGGCGCTGATCGCGACATCCAAGGCGAAATGAACGACGCAAAATGGCAAGCCGATCATCCAACGACACCGTCTCTTCTTCTTCATTCGTGTAATTCGAGTAATTCGTGGACTGTAATCCGTGGACTGTGGACTGTGGACTGACGGGAGATCCCAATGGCAGACGCATCCGCAAAGCTCAACTTCGTGGAACCGGCCGACGTCGAAACGCAGGTGTTCGACTGGGGCCGTCTGTCGTGGCTGTCCGAGCCCCGCGTGACCGCGGCCGAGAGGTTTAGCGCCGGGCTTGTGGTGCTCGAGCCGGGCAAAGGCCACGACAGCCACAATCATCCGGGCGTGGAGGAGATCCTGTACGTCCTTTGCGGCGTGGGCCGGCAGGTGGTCGACGCGCCCGGCGGGCGCGTCGAGCGGGAGGTGGGACCGGGCGTGCTGATCCACATTCCGCCGGACGTGTTTCACTCGACGGTCAACACGGGCGCCGAGCCGCTGAAGCTGCTGGCGGTCTACGCCCCTCCCGGCCCGGAGGCGGCGCTTCGGGCGATGGAGGGCGTCATCATCGAGCCGCCGCGGCGATAGTTCCGGTTCTTAACCGCGGAGATCGCGGAGGACGCAGAGGTTTTGCTTTTGAAGCGGGTCACGTGCGACATCGCCCCGGGTCGGACCTGACACGGTGTCGCCGTAAAAGGATGCAAACCGACATCTTCTTCTGTTGCTTTGTCCCTCTGCGATCTCCGCGACCTCCGCGGTTAATGACGCGTTCGGGACAGATTGCGACATGATTCTTCAGACAAGGAGCTGACCATGGCGTTCACGAGGAGCGAGGTGCTGGCGAGGCTGCGCAAGAGCATGGACGCGGGGGTGCCGATCATCGGGGCGGGTGCGGGCACGGGCATCAGCGCGAAGTTCGAGGAGGCCGGCGGGGTCGACCTGATCATCATCTACAACTCGGGGCGGTTCCGCATGGCGGGACGCGGGTCGCTGGCGGGGCTGATGCCCTACGGCGACGCCAACGGCATCGTCATGGAGATGGCCGGCGAGGTGCTGACGATCGTGAAGGACACGCCCGTGCTGGCGGGGGTGTGCGGGACGGACCCGACGCGCCGGATGGACGTGTTCCTCAAGCAGGTCCGCGAGATCGGCTTCTCCGGGGTGCAGAACTTCCCGACGGTGGGCCTGTGCGACGGGATGTTCCGCAGGAACCTGGAGGAGACGGGCATGGGTTACGGGCTGGAGGTGGAGATGATCCGCCTGGCCCACCAGATGGACCTGTTCACGACCCCGTACGCCTTCTGTGCCGAGGAAGCGGCCGCGATGGCCGAGGCGGGCGCGGACGTGGTGGTCGCCCACATGGGCCTGACCACGAAGGGCTCGATCGGCGCCACGTCGGCGCTGACGCTGGAGCAGGCCCCGGCCAAGGTGATGGAGATGACCAATGCCGCCAAGGCGGTCAACCCGGACGTCATCATCCTCTGCCACGGCGGGCCGATCTCGATGCCCGAGGACGCCCAGTACGTCCTGAGGAACACCGACGGCGTCCACGGCTTCTACGGCGCCTCCAGCATGGAGCGCCTGCCCACCGAAATCGCCATCCGCGAGCAGATGGAGAAGTTCAAGGCCGTGCGGTTCTGAGCACACCGAGAGTAGAATGGCGCAGGAGGGAGGTGTGTGATGAGCAGCGGGTCGTTCCACGCCCTCCGCGTTGGTATTGTGGCGGTAGTGGCGGCGGTGCTGGCATTTGCGGCCGGCAGAGCGGCGGCGTTGCCGGACGGGCCGGTGATCCCGCCGGACTGGGTCGAGGCCCCGCCGGCCGAGCGGATGATTTTCAACTTCATTGATCCGGCGGCCGGGGAGGGCTGGTATGCCGTCAACGACACGGTGATGGGCGGCAAGTCGTCCAGCCGGCTGGAGATGGCCGACGGGTACGCCGTGTTCACCGGGGAGGTGTCGCTGAAGAACTTCGGCGGCTTCGCCAGCGTGCGGGCGCCGATGCCGAAGGGCGACCTGTCCGCCCACGACGGGCTGGCGGTGCGGGTCCGCGGCGACGGGAAGAAGTACAAGCTGTTCGTCAAGACCAACAAGCCCGACGACGGGCTGCGGTACCAGGCGAACATCGACCCCGGCCAGGGCCAGTGGCGGACGATCCGCGTTCCCTTCAGCGAGCTGAAGCCGTACTGGCGAGGCTGGCGGCTGCACGTTTGGCCGGGGGTGAATGTCGGCAAGATTCAGAAGCTCGGGTTCATGATCGCCGACGGGCAGGACGGTCCGTTCCGCCTCGAAATCCAGTGGGTCAAGGCCTACAGCGAGGATTGACGCGGTCCGCGGCCCGGGTCGGCGTCAGGCCCGACGGGTCGACGGCACCCGCAGCGTGATGGACTCGTTGTGAGGCTCGCGGGCGCATTCGACCGTGTACTCGCCTGTCTCGCCGGCCATCGTCTCGACGTGCGTGTGAAGCCGCCGGCCGACGTCTTCGTGGACCTCGTACCAGGCGTGCTCGACTTCCAGCGGGCCCGGTTCCGCGGGCTCGCCGGCGGGGACGTAGTGTCCCGCGATGCGGAAGCCGTTGGCCCCGCGCCGTCCGGAGAACCGCACGTATCCCGCCCGCCGGTCGCCGGCGAACCGGCCCTCCGCCGGTACGCCGAAGTGCCAGCCCAGCGGGTGCTCCAGTATCTCGTGCTCGGCCGATATCCTCCAGGGGCCGTCGGGCGAGTCGGCCAGCTCCACCCGGAACGGCACGCCGTCGTCGGGCTCGTCCGGCTTGCGGCCCTCGACGATCGCGAATGCCCGCATCCACGCCGCCCGGCCGCCTTCGGGCGCCTTCAGCTCGAAGAGGAGCCGCCACGGCTCGCCGTCCGGCGCCGCCGGCGTCAGCCGCTCCCACGCATCGGGCGTGTGCACAAGGTTCTCCGCGCGAAAGACGGACTGCATGAAGTCCGGATCGTCCGTCCGCCTTTCGATCATCAGCCGTCTTGTGTGCAGGCCGAAGCGGTCGCCGCTGTGGAGGCGCATCCGGTTGGCACCCTTGGCCCGCAGGGCCGGAAGGGAGTGGGGCGAGACCATGAACCACAGCCGGGTCTCGAAGGCTTTCAGTGTCGCCCCGGCCCCCTCCAGCACGAACCGCAGCCGGAGGCGGAACCGCGCGTCCGCCAACTCGGTGAAGTCCGCGTTGCACTCCACGTCGCCCGCTCCCTCGGACCGCCATAGTTGGGCCCAATCCTCCGATTGCTCCGGCGCGGCCTCGATCCGGGCCGAGGCCCCTTCCGGCAGGTCGAACTGCGCCCGTATGGTCGCCCCGTCGGCCGACGGGACGCGCTTGAGCGGGTCGGGGATGCCGCAGTAGATGCAGGGCGACTCGAAGGCGAACACGGCCTGGCCTCTCCGGCCCTGGCACTCCAGGCCCGCCTCACCTGGCTTCAGCCCGTCGAGGCTGTCGGCGCCGCGCTCGGCGTCGCGCGAGCCGGACGACAGGTCCGGGGCGTACCGGAAGCACCCGTTGCCCCACTGCCGCCGCGGCCAGAACCGCTCCGTCGGCCCTTCCGGGCCCGTCTCGTTCCGCCACCGCCGGAACATGGCCGGGTAGTTGTCGAAGACCACCCACCGGCCTCGATGATGGAAGTAGCGGACCATCTCCTCGCCCGGGCGGAGGCGGAAGTCCATGGAGTGGACCTGCTCGGGATACAGTTGCGGGTAGGTGGGTTCGACCTCGTACAACCGCTGGAAGTTCTCCGGCAGACGGTCCGGCAGGTGGTAGGGGAAGGACGGGTTGGGCTGCTCGCCCACCAGCGTCGGGTCCTCGTAAGTGTCTTGGCGAGAGGCGATGATCTGCTGGTTGGGCGGGTGGAGGCGATGGAACATCTGCACGTCCGCGTCGAAGTAGTGCCACCGCCCGTCGTAGAAGAACTCGGTGCCCTCGTGCCCGGAGATGTTGGCGATGCGCGTCTCGAACCCCGCCGCCCGGCCCAGCATGGCCAGGACGTGGGCGTGGCAGTGGCAGATGGTGAAGCCGAAGACGTTGAAGATCTTCAGCGGGTCGTGGCAGTCCCGGCCCCAGAACGTCTCCTGGGCGGGGCAGTAGTGGAAGATGCCCAGATCGTGATCGACCATCACCTGCCACAGGGCGATCGCCAGGTCCTGTCCCGACCTGCCGCCCGCCCGCAGGTCGGCCACGAGGTTCTCCAGCGTCGAGAAGTCCGGCACGTGCTCCGAAACGATCCAGGGCGTGTAGCGCATGGGGTCGGCCTTTCCCTTGTTCGCGTGCGTTGGCCGGCCGACCTTACCCGTCCGCCGCGAGGCCCTCAAGCACATTCCCCGATCGTAAGCCGATACCGGTCCCCTGGTTGGACCGTCACAGCGCGCACACATCCCCCGCTTGCCTGTTCTGAGCTTGTCGAAGGACGCTCGGTTGCACCCCCCTCGTCGCCCGGCGTGGGGCTTACTTCCTCAGCTCCCTCTCCGCCCGGTCGCAGAGGATCTGGTACTGGTTATCGGTGATGATGCCGTCGGCCCGGGCGCGCTTGAGCAGGGCGCGCACGTCGTTGATGCTGTTGCCCGCCGCCGTTGGCTGCGAGCCGCCGCCGTTGCCGAGGTCCACGTAGGGCCCCTTCGGGACGTCGACCTTCACACAACCGCCAATGCCCGCCGCCAACACGGCGACCAGGATCGCCAAAGCCAGAAACGTTTTCATCTTCTACCTCCCGCCCGGGCCGCAGCCGCGACCCGGGGAATGGTCTTCGTTCTACCCGGCCCGCGGGCCGAGACGATCATTATACCGCCTGGCCTACCCCCGTCCCAAACGAGTCTTTCGCCCGGCCATCCACGCGAAGGTCGCCCGGATGCCCGCCGGACCGGCGGATACGTCCGCCACTGTCACCTCCCCCCGCGCTCCGACACGGGAGTTGAACCTTAGGCCGACCGGATCAAACGCGCCAACGACGGCCTGCCGGACCCGAACCTGACCCAAGGCGGCATTGGCGGCGAGGATCGGAAGCGCTGAGGCGGGTGCCATGGTCACGCGCTGTCCGCGTGACCATGCCATACCTGGGTCCATCGGGCCGCGCCAGCCACGGTCACACAAACGGCGTGTGACCATGGCGCCCGCGTCTGCTATCATCTCCGCGTCGGCGGCGGGCAGAACGTGGCCGGCGTGGAAGGTGTCCCTGTATTGGAGCGCACGATGGCCAAGTCAGCACGGAAGGCGACGGAGATCAGGATTGCCTATATCGGCGGGGGATCGCGGGGGTGGGCGCACACGCTGATGAACGATCTGGCGATGTGCCCGCACCTGACGGGGCAGGTGGCGCTGTACGACATCGACCCGTCCATGGCCACCCTCAACGCCCGGTGGGGCAGGCGGGTCAACGCCTCGCCGCAGGCGAAGTCCGAGTGGAAGTACACGGTCGCCAAGACCCTGCCGGCGGCGCTGAAGGGCGCGGACTTCGTCGTCGCCAGCATCCAGCCCGGGCCCATCGAGATGATGGGCTGCGACCTGGAGATCCCGAAAAAGTACGGCATCCTCCACCCCGTCGGCGACACCGCCGGCCCGGCGGGGATCGTCCGGGCCCTCCGCAGCGTTGGGGAGTACGCGAAGATCGCCGAGGCGGTGGGGCGGCACTGCCCCGACGCCTGGGTCATCAACTACACCAATCCCATGACCGTCTGCACCCGCACGCTGTTTGCGGTCTTCCCCGGCATCAAGGCCATGGGCTGCTGCCACGAGGTCTTCGGCACCCAGGGCATGCTGGCCAGGCTGGTCGAGAAGCAGACCGGCACCAGGCCGCCGCGGGAGGAGATCCGCGTCAACGTCCTGGGCGTCAATCACTTCACGTGGATCGACCGGGCGCGGTACCAGGACATGGACCTGCTGAAGCTCTATGCCAGGCACATTCGTGCCAAGGGCTTCCTCCGGAAGATCCCGCCCGAAGAGATCGCTCAGATGGGCTACTTCGACCATCGCGGGCAGATTACCGCGGACCTGTTCACGCGGTACGGCATCCTCCCGGCCGCGGGCGAGCGGCACATCGTCGAGTTCCTGCCTTTCTACCTTCGCGACGAGGAGACGCTCAACCGCTGGGGCGTCAAGGCCACGCCCTACAGCTACCGCATCGAGCGCTACCAGGGCATGCCGGGCAAGTTCCGCCAGCGCCTCACCGACAAGGCGCCGTTCGAGCTCAACCGTTCCGGTGAGGAGGGCGTGGGGCAGATGATGGCCCTTTTGGGAATGGGCGACCTGCACACCAACGTCAACCTGCCCAACGTGGGGCAGATCAAGGGCTTGCCTCGCGGGGCGGTGGTCGAGACCAACGCCTTCTTCAGGCGCGACTCGATCGCCGCCGCGTTTTCGGGCTCCCTCCCGGCTGGGGTCGAGGCCTGGGTCGCCCGCGCGGTCTCCAACCAGGAGATCACCGTCGAAGCCGCCCTCAAGCGGGACAAGCACCTGGCCTTCCAGGCCGTGCTGAACGACCCGCTCAACTCCCTGACCACCGACCGGGCCTGGAAGATGTTCAACGAGATGCTCCGGGCCACCAAGGCCATGCTCCCGCAGTGGAAGATTTGACCGAAGGGCCAGGCGGCCCCGCCGCGGTGCCAGGGACATAAGATGATATGCGGAGCGCGCGAGGTGGGTTCGGCGCGCGGGAGCGATCGGCATGGAGACGGACCCGGGTTCATGGCGGCGATTTCGTGCGGGGAGGTGGCGCTACCTGCCGGCGGCGGTGGTGATCCTGGTGGGGGTGTGCCTGTCCGGGGTGCTGTTCGTGATCTTCCGTGCGGCGGAGGGAAGGGACGTAAAGCAGGAGCTGCGCCTGGAGGCGGAGGGCCGCTCGTGGGTCATCCGGAGGACCTTGGCCGAGCAGATGCTCGCGATGGAGTCGGTCCGGGCCCTGTACGCCGCGTCGGTGGAGGTGGAACGACATGAGTTCCGGGCGTTCGTCCAGCCGATCCTGGCCGGGGTTTCGGAGATGGAGACGCTGGCGTGGGCGCCGCGGGAGCCGGCGGCGGACCGGGCCGCCTTCGAGGCCCGGATGGGCCTGGAGTTCGGCAGCGGCTTCCGGATCACCCAGTTGGCGCCGGGCGGGGGGCTGGTGCCCGCTTCGGGGCGTGCGGAGTACTTCCCCGTCGTCTACGTAGAGCCGGTCGCCGGCAAGGAAGAGGCCATCGGGTTCGACCTGGCCTCGGACGAGACTCGGCGAGAGGCCATCGAGCGGGCGCGCGATACGGGCGAAGTTTCCTCGACGGGGCGGGTGTCGGCACCGGTCGGCGGCGAGCCGGCGGTGATGCTGATGGCGCCCGTGTATGCCGGCGGGGTGACACCGCCGGCGGTGGCGGATCGCAGGGCGAGGCTGGAGGGGGTGATCGCGGGTTCGGTGCGTCTGTCCGCGGTGTTCGCGGACGCGTTGGCGGGGATTCCGGCTGAGGAGTTGGACGTGCAGGTGTTCGACCGTTCCGCGCGGGACGGCGGTCAATTGTTGTACTGCTTCCGCGCGGGTTCCGCGCGGTGCCGGGTGGCGCAGGGGGGGCTGGAGGGACCTGGGGCCGAGCACGCCGAGATGCTGGAGGTGGGCGGTCGGCGTTGGGAGGTGGTGTTCACCGCGATGCCGGCGTTCGAGGCGGCCCGGCGGACGTGGGTGCCCTGGGGGGTGCTGCTGGCGAGCCTGGCGGTGACGGGCCTGGCGGGGGCCTACCTGGTCAACGCGACCCGGCACGCCCTTCGGGAGCAGCTCCAGGGCGCCAGGCTGCGGGAGGCGAACCGCGAGCTGACCCGCGAGATCGCCCAGCGGAAAGAGGCCGAGGGCCAGCGGCGCCGCCTGGAAGAGCAGGTCCGCCACGCCCAGAAGCTGGAGAGCCTGGGGGTGCTGGCGGGGGGGATCGCCCACGATTTCAACAACATCCTGATGGGGGTGCTGGGCAACGCGGACCTGGCGTTGGTGGACCTGCCGACCGCCTCGCCGGTGCGGGAGAACCTGGAGGAGATTCGCCGGGCCGCTACCCGGGCGGCGGATCTGTGCCGCCAGATGCTGGCCTATTCCGGCAGGGGCCGGTTCGTCGTCGAGCCGGTGGACCTGTCGGAGGTGGCCCGGGAGATGGCGCAGATGCTGGCGGTGTCAATCCCGGTGAACGTCGCGCTGAAGTACGACCTGGCGGAGGACCTGCCCGCGGTGGAAGCGGACGTCACGCAGATCCGGCAGGTGGTGATGAACCTGATCACCAACGCCGCCGAGGCCATCGGCGAGGCGGAGGGGACCATCACGGTGGCCACGGGCGGCCGCTGGTGCGACCGCGCCAGTCTCGACGAGACCTACCTGCCCGAAAACCTGCCCGAGGGCATGTACGTGACCCTGGAGGTCGTTGACACGGGCTGCGGCATGGACGCCGAGACGAAGGCGAGGATGTTCGACCCGTTCTACAGCACCAAGTTCGCCGGGCGCGGGCTGGGGCTGGCGGCGCTGCTGGGGACCGTCCGCGGGCACGCCGGGGCCGTGAAGGTTGACAGCCAGGTCGGACGCGGCACGACCGTCACGGTGCTGCTGCCCGCCAGCGGCCGGCCGGTGGCGGCGCCCGCGACGGGAAAGCCCGAGCCCGTGTCCTGGCGCGGCTCGGGGACGGTCCTGCTGGCCGATGATGAGGAGGCGGTCCGGGCCGTGGGGGCGAGGATGCTCCAGGCCATCGGCCTGGACGTCGTCACCGCCGCCGACGGCAGGGAGGCGGTCGAGATGTATCGGCGGGAGCCCCGGCGGTTCGACTGCGTGATCCTGGACCTGACCATGCCGCATATGGACGGCGAGGCCGCCCTGCGGCAGCTCCGCCGGATCGACCCCGACGCGCGGGTGGTCCTGTCCAGCGGCTACGACGAGCAGGAGGTGACCGCCCGCTTCGGCGAGGCCGGCCTGGCGGGGTTCATCCAGAAGCCGTACCGCTTGGACGACTTGGCGGGGCGGATGAAGCAGGTCCTCGGGGGGGAGTGATTCGCCTGAACCTCCAGCCCGGCACTCGCCTGGAATCCGTCACGGCCAAGCCCGCCGTGGTGGACGCAGCCCCGGCCCGGGCGTCCGGCGATGGATCGACTACCATCGTGCTGCACCCCAACGCCCTCATCCCCTTCGGCCCCGCCCGAGGCGAACTCGCGATCAAACTGGCCGGAGCCGAAACATGCGTGCTTGCCGTGCCATTCCGTGCCTATGTCGCTGAAGGCACCGGCCTTGGGGAAGGAGCCGCGCGGCTTCCCTGAAGGGCCACGGAGTGCGGCAGCCAAAGGCTCGCGCCGCCGCGCATTACCCGCCCCAGCTCCAGGGGCCCTGCTCAAGGAGACATGCCCCGTCGAACGCTTGCCACAACGGCTTGCATCTCAGCGGCCAGTTTCCGGGATTCAGCCACGAGGGGCTCAATGGCCGATGCATAATCCTTCGCCCACTCCGCGGCGCTTACGGCCTTGCGGCCGCTCTCCCACCAATCCCGAGCCCATTCGTCATAGAATGCCATACGCCGCGCGACGTCCCCCCAACGCAACTCCCAGACCCGCTGTTGTTCCAGGATCAGGTCGTAGAGTTCCAGCCTGAACGCATCCTTGTCCGGGTTCCCTTCGATAGCCTCAAACCATGGGCGAAAACCTGCTATGCACTCATTCACCGGAATGCTCTGCTGTTGAAGCGCGGGCAGCGGCACCTCAACATGGCCGAGGGCCCTCGCGCTGGTTATCGAGATATGCACCGATTGCGCAATATGGCCACGGGCCGCAAGAATATAGTGCTCCTTCCACGTCTTGGCGCTACCTCCCCAAATGAAGAATGTCCTCCTAACAGGGACTCGCACAAGCAACGGGGAGGGCCCGCAGCAGACCGTGCCCGGCTCCGTGCCCATATGCTTCTCATAGCCCTCCGGAAGGCTATAGTGCATCAAGGTCTCGTAATAGAAACCGCAGCACACCTGTCCTCTCAACCCCTCTCCGGTGCGCCTGTGCTTGACAGTAAACTCAGTGACCCCACCCCAGGAGAGCGCCCCGCAGCCCGTCAGGACTAGACTGCCAAGCAGCGGTAGTGCGCTTGCTATGGGGCACTGCCACGGCGGCCTCATATGACACCCCTTGCATTCCACACCGGTATTCGTGCGGGGCTTCCACCGATCGTGGTCTCTAGATCGTTCAACAACGTCCCCGTGTCGACATCATTGAGGCCTTGGATCGCGTTAACAGCGTTCGTCATGTTATTGAACGTTCCATATGCGTTGTGCGTATTCAGAAACACCGCCATCCACCCCAGAGTGCCGGCCACGGCACCTCTAAAGGCGGAACGGTCTTGCCATGGGTCGTCTGCCGAACGATTAAGTGGCCATGAGACGTGCTGATCTCCCGCACGGTCTGGGTTCGGCATTCCTCGCCATCCGTGGCCGGTAAGTCCGCCCTGGTGCGCAAATGAGTCCTGAAACGCGTGCAGCCCCTGGCCGAAGGTGTCCAACGGATCCTGAACGGCAGTGATCGTGATGCTTCGGCCTCCAAAGGCCGTCTGCTCAATCTCGAGGTGGTACGCTCTACCGGCCCCGCTCTTGGATTCGATATCCGTGTCTACGTGCCCGCATTCCAGCCGGAACGAGATGTAATGTGGAAGAATCAGTTGGGCACCATTGTTGATGCCGGCCCGCATCAAAACCGTGGATTGAGGACTGCTGGGGTGCACCCGTCCCCGGGCACGTTGCTCCCTGGGCAGATGCCATAGGTCTGCAGCGGCATTGTCCCAAAAGAGGCAATTGCTCCAGAAGCATTGACCGAGTGTCCAGTCTCGAGGGCCGCCAAGGTGGGTTCGCAATGCCAGAGCGTCGCGCTGTGGACCTGCCGTGTCCTGTCTCTCATCGGCAAGGGCCAAGAGATGCGCGTTGGCTGGGGTGAACCCGGCGATCCTCGCCAGGTCCTCCGCATAGCCCTCGTGCATGTCCTCTCCATAGAGCCCGTGAGGGTCGCGACGGACGATCGGATTCGCTCTCAGGTACTGGTA
>DASRZG010000029.1:0-4156 GCA_035686585.1 Phycisphaerae bacterium | reverse complement strand
ACATCTCGGCCCACTGCTTCGACGGGCAGATGGGCGTGTGGGGCCCGAAGAAGCTCAGCACGCCGCAGAAGGGCTTGTCCTTCACACCGCCCAGCCACTTGATCATCTCGCCGGCCCAGAAGCCGGTGGGGTGATAGTCGTTGTCGGCCGCGGTCACGCCCACCGGGCCGGAGATTTTGTACCGATCCCACTGCCCCTTGCCCAGCCAGGTGAGCTGGCGGTGCGAGCGGCAGAACTGGTTGTACTCGGGCATGGAGACGTTCAGGTCGAAGCCGTGCTTTTCGGCGGGCACGAAGAAGTGGTGCTTGCCGACGGTGGCGGTGGCGTACCCGGCCGCCTTGAAGACCTGTGGGTAGTAGACCTCGTTGACGGATTCGGTCACGCCATTCCATCGGCAGCCGTGGCTGTGGGCGTAGCGGCCGGTGAACAGGGTCGCCCGGGAGGGGCAGCACTGCCCGGTCTGGCAGGTGGCGTGGCTGAAACGGACGCCCTCGGCCGCCAGGCGGTCGAGATGGGGCGTCTGGATCCGCGGATTGCCCGAGCAGCCCATCGCCCGGACGTTGTGCTGGTCGGATAGGATCAGCAGCACGTTGAGCCTGTCCCTGGCGGCCGCCGCCGTAATGGCCGCCCACGCCCGCTGCCCGACCACGCCGGCCGCGGCCGCACCCGCCAGTCCACGAAGGAACTCACGCCTTCCGATCCGGTTCGCCATGGTACACCTCCCTGGGCACATGGTACGGCAAGGGGGAAACAGATTGAACCACGAAGGGCGCGAAGAACACGAAGGGGTGAAGAAGAAGAAGAAGAAGCAAGAGTCCACGAATTACACGAATTGCACGAATGGAAGAAGAAGAAGGAACAGACGTCCACGGATTACACGGATGGCACGGATGGAAGAAGAAGAAGAAACAGAAGGCCGCGAATTGCATGAATGGAAGAAGGAACAGCTTGTTAGGTGCCACGGCTGCGCTGTTTAGCAGCCGTGCCTTCGACATTCGTTATTCGTTATTCGATATTCGCTGTTGCTTCTTCTTCTACCCTTCGTGTTCTTCGTGCCCTTTGTGGTTCAGGTTGTTTCTACTGGTCGCAGCAGCCGCCGGGGCCGCAGCAGGGGGCGTCCTGGCCGCGGAGGGCCGACTGGATGACGGCGGTGGCGCAGCCCACGCCGGATCGGACGGAGATGGCGTCAACGGGGCAGTTGCCGGCGCAGGCGCCGCACTCCATGCATGCGTCGCGGTCCGCGATGCGAGCCTTGCCGTCCTCGACGACGAACACACCGTGCGGGCAGACCGTCGCGCACATCCCGCAACCCACGCAGGCGTCGACATCCAGCTCGAGCGTGACCACGTCAGGCAGGTATCTCAACGGTGACATCGCGCCGCTCCTCAGGCAAATCTCCCGATCGTCCACAATACCATTCCCGCAATCGCCAGGAAGGCCTGAAACGGGGCGGCGGCGCGGACCTCGCGCTTCACGCCGGACAGCGACGTGTAGGTCGACACCCCGGTGAAGTTCATGGCCATGAAGCTGGCGATGGCGGGGATCAGCAGCACCCAGCCGGCCAGCGCGGCTCCCGACCGCGGACCGGGAACGACCAGCCAACAGACGGCAAGGCCCACCGCCGCCGCCAGGCCGACCCACAGGCCCTTGACGGCGAACGCCCTGCCGGGCAGCCATGGCAGCAGGGCCGGGGGGACGATCCCGCCGATCAGGTATGCCGCCAGCAAGGCCGCCATGCTCGGGACGCCCACTGTCACCAGCCTCCCCCACGCCCAGCCGTCGCGCCCGAGGCAGCCCAGCAGCAGCATGACCGCCGCCAGGGCCAGCAGGTACCTGCCCCACATGAGCAGCTCCAGCGGCACCAGGACGATCCGGTCGGCGAAGGGGAACCGGACGCGGCGCATCTCGGGCGCGGCCTGGCAACCGGCCGCGAGAAAGGCGGGGATGTCCGCCGCCCGCACCGGGCCGTAGACGACCTGCCAGCCGATCCGCTTGGCCACCTCGTGGGCCCGCACGCCCGGGGCGGACAGTTGCGGCAGGATCAGCCTGCGGTGCGAGACCGCCCGCTCGAGCCCGACGGCCTGGATGCGGCGGCAGAGCTCGTCGGTGCCGAACGTCCCCTTGCCCGCGGCGCACCAGACGTTGATGCCCCGGGTGTCCAGCACGATGATCCAGGCGTCGATGCCGGTCAGCTCGGCCCGGAGCTTGTCGAAGGTCATCCGGTAGTTGGCGGTGACCAGCACGGGTGAATCGGCCGACGGGTCCCCCACCGCGTACAGGCCCGGCGAGACGGCGTAGTGCATCCGCCCGATGCCGATGTGGGCCTTGAACATGCCCCACTTGTCGGCACGGCTGAGCGTGGTGGGCACGTGCGGGACCTGATCCAGCGGGATCGGGCCGCAGCAGGGCGCCGCCGGCGCCTCCGGCGCGCCGCAGCAGGGGCGGCTCGGCGCAGCCGCCTTTCCGGCGCCCTCACAGCATCCGCCGGCCAGTTTGTCGTCGCGTTCGTTCATCTGTTACTTAGCCGTCTGGTCCGGAACCAATCATAGCGCCCCCCGGCCGGCGTTCACGCATGGTTACGCGGACAACGCGTAACCATGGCACCCGACCTCCTGCCTACGCCCCGGCAATGCGGGGCATGCGTATGGGCTCTGACTGGAGCGTCGCCTGGAGGAACTCGTGCAAGAGGCGGCTCTTGACCTCCGCGGCGGCGGGGTCGTGCCAGAGGTTGCGGACCTCGCCGGGGTCGTCGGCCAGGTCGAACAGCTCGCCGTCGGCGCCGTCGCGGTAGACGGTGATCTTGTACCGCTGGTTGACGTACGTCCGCAGGTGGAAGCACCGCGTGCCGTGGTGGTTCTCGGTGATCGACCACGTCCGCGCCGGCTCCCCGCCCGACCACGTGGGCAACTGGTTCACGCCGGTCATGACGCCGGGCACGTCCACCCCGGCCGCTGACAGGAACGTCGGCGCCAGGTCCACCAGGTTCTGGATCGCCTCCGACGCCCGCCCCGCCGGCACGCGCCCGGGCCAGCGGACCACGAACGGCACCCGCAGGAGGTCCTCGTAATGGTGGATGCACTTGGCCGTCAACCCGTGCTGGCCGAGGAAGTGCCCGTGGTCGGTCGAGAAGACAACCAGGGTGCTGTCGGCCGTCCCCAGCCGGTCCAGCGCGTCCAGGATCACGCCGATCTGCTGGTCCATGAAGCTGACCATGCCGTAGTACACGGCCATGTCCTGCTTGAGCTTGTCCAGGTCGTAATGGTGCGGGTGCCCGCCGTGGATGGGCTCGCCCTGCCGCACCTGCCGCCAGTAGTCCGGGTCGTCCTCGACGGCCTTGCGGAAGTGCATGGGGTTGGCCTCGTGCTCGCCCTCGACCATCCGCCCGGGGACCATGTCGGCTGGGTTGTACATGCTCGCCCACGGCTCCGAGACAATGTACGGCGGGTGCGGGTCGTGGAAGCTGGACCAGACGAAGCAGGGCTTGCCGTCAGCGGCCGCCTTCTCCAACGCCGCCACCGTCCGCTCGCCCGTCCAGCGGGTGTAGTGGAACCTCTCGGGCAACGCCCAGTGCCGGTTGGCGCGCCGCCGGCGGGAGGTCTCGGGGTTGTGGGGCCACTCGTCGAAGTAGTCCAGCCAGTTCGGCAGCCCGTTCTCTTCCATCCAGATGGCGTAATGCTGGCCCGCGTGGGACTCGCAGCCGTGCATGCGGGCGGTCTCGACGTGCTCGAACCCGTACCAGGGCCCGTGGAACCCGCGCCAGAAGTCCAGTTGGCGCATCAGCGGCTGGCACTCGATGGACTCCATCCCCGGCTGGGACGCCAGGGGCTGGAAGTGGGCCTTGCCGATCAGGGCCGTCCAGTACCCCGCCTCCCCCAGGAAGTCGCCCACGACGGGGACGTCCTCGAAGAGCTTGGTTCCGAGGGACCAGGCCTGATGCTGGGAGGGGTACACGCCGGTGATGATGCTGGCGCGGGTGGGGGTGCAGGTGGGGTTGGGGCAATACGCCCGGTCGAACCGGACGCCCTCCCGGCAGAGCCGGTCCAGTGCCGGCGTGCGGATGCGGTCGTTGACCGACCCCATCGCGCTGTAATGATGCTGGTCGGAGGTGATCAGAAGGATGTTCGGGCGGCCCTCGGGCATGTCCTGCTCCCTGAAC
>DASRZG010000028.1:0-2634 GCA_035686585.1 Phycisphaerae bacterium | reverse complement strand
CGGCCGCGTTGAAGCCGTCCCGCATCAGCTGATCCAGCTCCGGGGATGATTGGGCGGCGGAGGCGAGGACGTCGACGAGCCGGTCGAAACGCGGGTCGGACTCCCACGCCTGATCGTGGAAGACGGCGAGGTCCCGGATCTCCTGCCGGCGGGCCGGGTCCACCTGCGGGGCAAGCACGTTCGGCATTTCGAACGCGCCGCCGGGACGGACAACCGTCAGCTCGGGCCGCTCATAGGGCATGCCCTGCCCGGGCTTCAGGGCGGTGTCACGGGCCACCGGGTTCCTCCAGCATCCGTTTCAGCACAGCCCGCACATACAGGTTCGGGGACATTTCCGCCAGGTTGGCGAGCTGGGCTCGAGGGTCGGGCGGCGTCCAGTTGACCGGCCGGGACGGCGCCCGGGCGGTCAGGAAATCCGCCGGCGCCCCCGCCGCTGAGGGCATTGCGGGGTTTGCTGCGGCGGGGGTCTGCCGGAGTCCGGCGGGGCTGACACCGGCGAGCGGCATCAGCTCCCGGGTGGTTTGACGGTCACCGTAGGGCCGGTCCTGGGGGATGAGGGATTCGTCAGCCATGTTATCTCCCGGTGGGGGCGGCCTCGTTCATCGCCGGGACCATGCTGGCGGGCAGCATGGAGGCGAGAGCGCCGGACAGTTCCGGCAGATTCTCCGCCTGCCCCGGTATGCCGCCCTGCTCCAGCGAGTTGATCTGCTGCACCGCGTCGGACACGCCCGGCGCGGCGCCCTGCCCGGCGGCGCCCTTCTCCCGGACCGTGTAAAGATCCCTTATCACTTTCATCGCCGCCGCCCTCGCCGTCGTCTGATCACCGTTGATTTCCCGGGCGAACCTGGTGAGAGGCTCCGGGTTCCCTGCCGAAGCCTGCTGGAACATGAGCGCCTGGAACGCGTCGGTCACCTGCTCCAAAGCCATGTCCCGCTCCTCGCTCAAAGCGTTGTCGACCAGACCTGACTTCCGCATGAACGTCCGGCGGGCGAGACCGCCCATGTTCTTCGCCACGCCGAGCCGCATCAGATAGTTATGCTCGTCCAATCCGACGTTGTGGAAGCCGACCTCCAGCCGGTAGTCCTTCTTCCAGAACGTCTGAGGGTCATACCGGTCCGTGTAGATTTCGCCTTCGTCCCAGCCGGTGATCTCCTTCGGCCCGGGGCACCACACCTCGTCGAAGTTCGCCAGACGGGAAAGGCAGGACCGGTAGAAGAGGGCGATGTCCCGCTGCGCCCAGCCCTGCTGCACCGAGTAGGAGCCCATCGCGGCGGTGACCGCCTTCGCGCTGGCGATCGAAGCGCCCGGCTCGCCTGACCGTTGCTGCGGGAACGCGCCCGCGCCCCGGGCGTATTCGGTTTGGATAGCGACCTGCTGCAGGGCTTCCAGGTTGGCGGGACGCCGCGCCGACTCGTACCGCATTCTGCCCTCACCGGTGCCGATCAGCAAAGCCCCAGGCCCGAAGTCGTCCGGGTTCTCAACCCCTTCGATCAGGTCCGGCGCGTACACGTTCCGTTCCAAATCTTCGAGGATGCGGGCCATCACGTTCTGCGCGACCCGCAGGTTCGGGATCATCACATCCAGGGCGCCGCGGATCTGCCCGTCCGGCGCCCTACGCGCTTTCAGAACAGCCGGGCAGCCGTCCATGCGGTGCTTGTGCGGCGGGACCGCCCAGCGGATCAGCGACCCTTCCCCCATGTTCCCCATCGGCGCCATGTAGGTGAACAGGTTCGCGTCCATGTCCGGCGCGTACCCGTATGCGAGACCCCACGTGTCCTGATCCATCCACCAGATCTCCTGCAGCGCTTCCGGCAGCTTCTTGCCTTTCGACTCGACGTCCTGTCTCAAAGCGGGCACCGCCTCCCGCGCGACCGGGTCGTTGACCAGATCAACGAGACGCCGGTATTTGACGATGAGGACGGAGGAGCACCGGTCGTTCGAATCGTAGGAGACCGGGTACACGCTTCGAGGGTCCATGCGGATCAGGAACGGCCGGCGCGGGTTCACATTCCAGTCAACCCAGGGGACCGCGGCGCACAGGCCGTGCTGGAACCAGTCGAAGTAGAACGCCTGCTGCTTCTCATCCCACGCCGACTCCCGCATCAGCGAAACGAACACTCTGCGTCGCAGCTGGGCGGAGCGTTCCGCCCGGTCGTCCCTCGTGCCACGGGCCGGGGCGACCTCAATGAACGGGGTGATCGCCGCCGCCGCCGCCGCCTTATCCTCCAAGGCTTCAACGTACAGGTTCTCGACCAAAGGGTCGTATTCGGCGACCGCCAGATCACCCCAGATCACGTTCCATCGTCCCGCGACCATCAGGTCGGAGACGCGGGAACGCCGCTTCCATTCGGAATGATGCTGCACAGCCCAGCGCCACAGGTCCAGCAGCTCCTTCTCGGATGTGATCATGGGGGACCCCTAGTGGTAGACCATGCCGGTGACGGTGACTGTCATGTCATCCGCCGTCGCCGCTACCGCCGCCGAGTCGTACACGCGGATGGTGCAGCCGGCGTCCAGGACGAAGGCGGGCAGGGTCATGAAATGGTATCCGGCGGGGCCTTCCACCGCGATGCCCGCCGCCGGTGACGCGTTGTAGTATTCGATGGTTGATGCGGCCTGCGTCGAGTCGGCTTT
>DASRZG010000027.1:0-5912 GCA_035686585.1 Phycisphaerae bacterium | reverse complement strand
TGCTGGATCAGGCGGGCGTGTGCGTGCTGCTTGCCACGAGCGGCGGCGACATCCGCTTTCCCGCCCGGCTGCTCACGGGCGAGCGGGCGATCCGCACCTCCGCCAACTCCCTGTACTCGGACTTCCCCCAGGCCATCGACCTGCTGGCCGGCGGGGCGGTGAAGGTCGATCCGCTGATCACCCACCGCTTCGCACTCGCCGACGCCGAGCAGGCCTTCGCCGTCGCCGCCGACAAGGCGGGCGCGGGGGCGGTGAAGGTGATCATCCGGTGTGACTGAGGTGCCTGCGGCGATCGCTGCACAGCACCAATCCGGGCCGGTACCCCCGGAACGAGTGAGAACACGAATTGCACGAATTACATCGAATTACACGAATGGACAGAGAACGCGAAGCAACAACAACTCCATTCGTGCAATTCGTCTTAATCCGTGAAATTCGTGTCCTCCCCGCTTCCGCGGCGTCGAGGACGATTGCACAGGCGCGGTTCGCTCGCGGGCGGCTTAGCCCTTGCCGATCATCTCCAGGATCATCGCCACGACGCGGGCGCGGTAGAGGTCCATGAAGTCGGCGTCGTCCACGCGGAAGAAGAAGTCGTCCAGCCCGGCGGTGCGGACGCTTTCGGGGTTTTCCCGGCCCTTCTTGACGGCCTTCTTCATCTCCTCCAGCGTGGCCAGGACGTCCTTGCGTCCCTTCTCGCGGGCGAGGCGCATGCAGGTCTGGATATACCGCTGGTCGTCGATGCCCTCGCGGTAGCCCTCCCAGCCGATCGAGCCGTACAGGACGCCGTCGACGTCGCGGGCGACGGGGCTCCAGTCGCGGGCGCCCCCGTCCAGGTCGTTGAACGGGTCTTCGCTCGTCCACAGGTACGCCCAGCAGAACGTCCCGTCCACGTCGTGATGCCACGGCAGGATGCCCGTGTTGAACCGCGCATCCCCCGGGCGGGTGGAGGCCATCGCGCCGGTGTAGGTATAGAACAGCCTGTGATCGTTCTCCTCGGCCGCCAGGCGGAGCTTTTCGGCCTGGTTGGCCTCGAAGGCCCCGTTGCAGCTCCAGATGTCGGCCTTGGTGCCCAGTTGCCCGGCCGCCCAGGTCTTGTTCATGAAGACGCAGAAGACCTTGGTGGTCGGGGCGGCCTGCTTGACGATGTCGTAGCAAAGCAGGTAGTTGCGGGTCTTGGCCTGGCTCTTGACGGGCTCGTCGAAGGGGCAGCAGATGATCTCGGGCCAGCCGTTTTCGGCCTCCAGCCGGCGGATGTCCTGCCAGAACTGGCCGTAGGCCTTGGCGAACTTGTCCGTGCCGGGGGCGCCTCCGCAGACGGAGGCAACGTCGTTGGGGTTGTTGTAGGCGGGGTCGCCGCCGCCGAACTGGATCGCCCGGACGAAGCCGCCCCTTTTGAGCTTCCGCAGGTACGCGTCCAGGTCCGCGGACACGTCGGCGACGCACCGCCCGCCGGCCATCTTCGGCTTGATGCCCTGGCCCGACCACAGGCTCATCGAGTTGTGCCCGTGATCGAGGAGGTCCTGGATGTGCTCGTCGGAGAGGACCCCCGGCGTGTAGGGTCCGCGGGCGATGTGGTCGGCCCGGTCGAGGGTGAACGGCAGGACCCGGAACTCGATGGGGAAGGCCGCCTTCTTCCCGCCGGCGCTGAGTGTGAACGTGCCGCGGTACACCCCGGCGGCCGCGTCGGCGGGCACGTGGACGCTGATCAGCCACGACTGGCTGGTGTGGCCCTTGACGGCCAGCGGCCCGTTCGTCCTCAGCCAGCAGTTCATCACCTGGTAGCTCTTGCCCCAGGAGCTGCCGATCCGCAGCGGAGCGGACTCGACCCAGCGGACCGTCACGTCCCGCCCGGCCCGCAGTGTGCCCGGGCCCTTCAGGTCGCTGACGGCGGCGGCGAAGGTCAGGTCCTTCAGGGCGTAGGCGGCGGCGAGGATGGGCTCGAACTCCCCAGCCGTGGCGTAGGACTTCAGCGGATGCAGGCCGCGCTCGGTGGGGGTGGGGATCGAGCCGGGACGGACGTCGACGGTGTAGCTGCGGGCATAGGGGATGAAGCCCAGGGCCTGGAAGGCCTCGTCCACCTCGCCCAGCGGGGTGGTCTCCTTCCATGGCACGTGCTGGAAGGTCTTCAGCAGGGCCTCGACGGATCGGGCCCGCGCCGCCCGGGCCTCGGTCACCGATTGGGCCAGCAGGTCCGGGCTGGGGGCGAGCAGCTCGATCCGGTCCACGTCCACCTTGCCGCCGCCGTTGAAGAGCATCCAGCAGACGTTGTCGGGCTTGGCGCCCGGGCGGCGGCGGATGAGGCTGCGTGGGCACAGGATGCAGGCCTGCTTCCACGCCCCGTCGTTGGCCCCGCCGATCCTGCCGATGGCGGTGTAGCCGTACGTCTGCCCCGCCCCGTTCCAGACCAGCACGCCGACGGACCGGGTGGTGGTGTCGCGGTAGGTGATCCGGACCATCGCGTCGGCGTCCGGGGCCTGGCCGTCGAACCACGGCTTGATGCCCACGTACGAGAGGCTCTGCGGGCCGGGGTAGGTCCGGCTGGTCCTGCCGTCCTGGCTCGCCGGCTGGCCCCACCGGCCCGGCGTGGTCATGTCCTCCGCACGGCCGATGTCGTTGTCGCTGAGGACCGTGACGTCTTGAGCGACGGCGCAGGTACAGAGGCCCGCCAGCAGTGTCAGGGCGACCGCCCGCCTGGTCGTCATAATCAAGTTGCTCCGCATTACCTCATCCTCCTCGCGCTGCCTGCAGCGCGATCCCGACCCACTTCGACATTCGTCATTCGCTTCTTCCCCCGGTTCCCGGCTCCTTTGTTCCCGGTTCCTACGCCTTGCCCCGGTACGCCAGGGCCGCATCCAGCATGGCGATCACGTCGTACTTCGCCTTCCAGCCCAGCAGCTCGGTGGTCAGGGACGTATCGATCTCGAAGGGGTGGGCGTCGGGGACGGCCACCTTCTCGATCGGCAGGTTCAACTTGTCGGAGAGGTACTCGCAGGGGACGGTGTAGTCGAACGCCGGGCCGGAGATGTGAAAGCGCTGGCCGATCGCCTTGGGTTCGCCGACCATCGCCGCCATCGCGTCGACCACGTCCTCGCGCTGCACCAGCGTCCGCCGCAGCGGGGTCCCCGCGGTGTCGACGGGCAGGACCACGAACCGTCGGCCGTCGGCGAGGCGTTGCTTCTGGTCGGCCGAGTAGTTCGCGTCGAACGGCCCCCGGGGCCGGGCGGGGTCGAGCCCGGCGATGAACAGCTTCAGGGCGGAGTCTTCCTGGTGGACGTACGACAGCCGGGCGATGGTGTGGGGCACGCCGCCATTGCGGTCGTACTCCCTCAGCAGGACCTCCTCCAGCACCTTGCCCATGCTGTAGTAGCCGCCGTAGCTCATCGGTTCGGTGGCGTGGCTGATGGGGGCGGGGTGGGGGTGCGACCAGATGCCCGCGGCGGCGTCGGAGCTGGTCAGGAGGTACTGGCGGACGGCGGGGGACTTCTGGATGCAATCGAGGATGTTGGCCGTGCCGCGGACGGACGTCTCCACGAGCTGCTCGATGCCCGCTCCGCCCTTGGTCATCTGGAGGACGACCTCCGCGTCCCCGATCGTCTCGGCCACGGCGGCGGGATCGCCCATGCCGCCGGAGACCGTCTCGACCCCGTCGGTCTGCAGGGGGGTGTTGTGCACCAGCGCCCGGACCTGGTGGCCCCGGTCGATCAGCACAGGCAGCAGCACGCGCCCCACGACGCCGGAGCCGCCAAAGACGGCGAGTTTCATGATGGGGTGAGTCCTTTCATTGTCGGTGCGGAATCCGGACTGCAACGACGCCGAACGGCAAGCCGCGCGGATTGATCTGACGGCGTTTGGGGGTTCGACACCAGGTTATTCCGTGCGTTCGTTACTGGCGCTGGATCACGAGTCGGGACTTGTCGGCGAGGATCTTCAGCTTCTCGACGGTGACCAGGCCCCACTGGTCGGCGGCGGCGGCGCCCTTCTGGCGGACGGCCCCGTCGGGGGCGGCCAGTGTCCACTGGAACCGCTCGCCCGGCTTGGCGCGGAACTGTTGGCAGCGGCGGGGGGTCAGGTCGGTGATGCAGACCGGCTCGGGGCAGTCGTCGCGCAGGTGCAGCGTGATCTCGAACCGGCCGGGCTCATCCACGATCGTCTCGGGCTCCCAGAGCTGGTAAATGTTGATCCCGCCGGACTTTTCGGCATCGGCGTGGTCGCCGTCGCCGGGGCTGGCGTCGAGGTTGCAGTTGGTGAACGCCGGCACGGCCTGGTCGCGGCGGATGCGGGTTACGAGTTGGTGCAGCCCGCGGACGGCCCCGGGCCCATTGGTGTTCCACGTGGCGGCGAAGGCCCGCTTGGTCGAGGCCATGGCGTGAAACATCTCCGGCCAGGGGAGGAAGCCGAAGTCGCCGATGGTGTGGCTGGGGTAGGCCCCGTACGCCGGCCAGCACAGCCAGTAGGGCAGCTCGACGGTGGGGTTGTCGCGGACAAACCTGGCCATGTCCATGTACGGCCACTGGGGCACGCCCAGCCAGTTCTTCGAGCCCTCGGGCACGTTCGGCGGGCCCCACTTGGAGGCGTGCTTCTGGGCCTGCTTGCCGATGGCGGGGTTGCCGTAGCCGTTGGACATGACCACCGCGAACACGTCGCCGTGCCGCAGCGCCCACGAGCCGAGCTGCGCCCAGTAGTAGACCCGCTGCGGGTCGACGTACAGGTCCTTCTTCCACACCCCCCAGGCGGCGGCCGCCAGCACCCGGCGCTGCGGGTAGTTGTGCACCACGCCCTGGTCGTAGCCGCGCAGCGTGCCCATGCACTCGTGGAAGCCCTCCCACAGGGCCCCCTCGGCCAGCCCCAGCGTGACCGCGCCGGTCAGGTGCTTGCGGGCGTTGTACCAGCCCGGGTCCTCGCACGTCGCCGCCGTCGAGCCGTAGGTGCCGCAGACCACCCACAGCGGGCGGAGCTTGTCGGGCCCGCCCTCGGGCAGGTCGGACCAATGCACCATGTACGTCTCGATCTGCGTGGGCAGGTTGTGGTAGGGCGGGCCGACCCAGGAGTTGTACACGTCCACCCGGTTGTCTTTGGGCCCGCTGCCGCCGTGGCTGCGAACGTGGATCATCGCGGGGAACGGGGAGGTGGTCTCCTCGGCCGACACAGCGGGCAGGTCGCGGACGGCCTCGGCGCCGTCCACTGCCGCCGTCACGGCGTAATGGCGCTTGCCGGGCTCATTGACCGTCACCACCCACAGCCCCGTCGCGCGGCCCAGCGGCTCGGCGCCGTCGGAGGTGCGGTAGCGCGTCATCACGTGGTTGCGGGCGTTGTTGTACCCGGGCCGCAGCGACGAGCTCATCGTCGGCGTGCCCTGGTTGGGGTGCTCGGTGTTGTTGACGGCCTTGAGGTTCCAGCAGGTGATGATCTCGGGCACCTCGGCGATCAGGTCCGCCTCGCCCAGCGTGGCGGCGGTGATGGCCTTGTCGCCGCGGTAGACGCGGTAGACGATCGACCGCTTCTGCCGGGCGGCCATCACGGCGTTGTGGAACTGCTCGAAGCTCGGCGCGTCGGCGCCGACGGGGTCCTCGATCTCCTTCCAGGTCAGGAAGGTCTGCCCGGCCTGGTGGATCGCCTTCAGGTCCGTCACCGCGGGGATCGGCTTGGCGGCCCGGCCCTCGTAGGAGACCTCCAGCACGACGTTGCCCTCGCGGATGCCCGGGGCCCACTGGACGTACAGGCCGAGGTTCTTCTTCGGGTCGGCCGACCACGCCCGGACGGCCTCGGTGGCGTCGAAGCTGTCGTACAGCGGCCCGCGCAGCTCCAGCGGCTTGCCCAGGGCGGGCTCGGCGCCGGCCTTGGCGGCCGGGGCCAGGACCGGCCGCAGCAGGATCGTGCCGGAATGGTCCCGCCTCTGGATTCCGGCCCGCAGC
>DASRZG010000026.1:0-2562 GCA_035686585.1 Phycisphaerae bacterium | reverse complement strand
GGCCGGGGGACTCCAGGCCGCCGATCCCACCCAACGCCGTGAGCTCAGCCCAGCGGGCGGCAGAATGGTAGCCCAGCGGCGGAAGTCGTAGCGAAGCGGAGATGCCGCCGGTGCCCTGGGATGACGGCGCGTGCGATGATTCCCCCGTCCCCTTCGCCTCCCCGCCCCGACGGGGCGGGGAGGCGAAGGGGGCGGGGCAGAGAGGGTCGGGCGTCCGCTGTCCCAGGGCGTCCGGCTTCGCTGGCAGCTATGCCGGACAAGCCGCCGCGACGAGCCGCCACTGGGCGACCGGTCTACCGCCCCTCGCGGGGCTGGGGGTGTAAAAGGCCACCCGTCTTGACCCAGGGCTCCCGCCCTGGGCTACCATTCTGCCGGCCTCCGGCCTTCCGACTTCCAGCGTCGCTGAAAGCTTCCGCCGGGACAAGTCGTCGTGGCAACCCGCCCCTGGCGGGTCGGGTGGGTATAGAATCGCTGCTAATGCAGGGGGAACAAACCTTTACGAGCATAGCGGAACGCCCTTTTCAGAGGCCACCTGAGCCTCTTGGCTCTTTCCATTCTGCGATTCGACGGATTATAAGGACTTACGCGCGGACAGCATGGGGTGTGTTATTTACACAACTCCCTTTTAATAATGGCCTTGTATGAAGTGGATGCGAGGTGGTTTTTTCCGGCTTTGCCTGAGGCCTGGCCGGAACGATGTGGGCGGATCCGGGCCGTCGCGGGATACCTAACAGCTCGCCTTGCGGCGCGACCCGAATGGGGCGATCAGACACATGCCGAGGGACATGGTCCAGCGAGCGACGCGCTCCCCGCTATGTCGCGGCTAAACAGGTACGCGCCGGGGGGGAAACTGTCCTGCCCATTGTCGGGTGCCACAGGCTGCTTGCAGCCTGTGTCCGTCCACACCGCATTGGAACACGGACTGGCAAGCAGTCCGTGGCACCCGAGGAGCTTCCTCAGACAGGGCATCCGGTCCGCGGACCCGTGCCACGTGTTGCATTGGTGTAGGACGAGTCGGAGCGAGAGGCCGGGTTCCAGGAGAGGTGCCATGACGCGAGCGGCAAGGGTTGCCGGGTGGTCGGGCGGAGTTCTGCTGGCGGTGCTGTGGTGCGGCGGCGGAGGCCGGGCGGGAACGGCGCGGGCCCAGGAAGCGGCGGATGCGGCGCCGGCCACGGCCGCGTCCATCCCGGAAATGGACAGCCGGTTCGTCCGCCAGGAAGTCCCGCGGAAGGTCCGTGCCGGGCAGGTCTTCACCGCCAAGATCACGATGAAGAACGCCGGCAGGCTGGCGTGGAAAGAGGTGTGGCGGGAGGTGGGGACGAACACCCAGCTGGTCTCCCAGACCTCCCCCGACGGCGCGACCTGGGGCACCTCCTACATCATCCAGGGCCAGGGGACGCAGGTGGCCCCGGGGGCGGAGTTCACGTTTGTGTCGGCCCTGAAGGCCCCGGCTGAGGCGGGCAAGTACGACTTCCAGTGGCGGCTGAAGGGACGGGGCGAGATGTTCGGGGAGCCGACCGAGCGGGTGGAGATCGTGGTGGAGCCGATCGGCGCGCCGCCGGCGGAGCCGGAGCTGCCCGGGCCGGACGCCGACGGGCGGAGGGTGCTGACGCTGGACGACTTCGCGTACGTCGGCTCGTTCAAGATCCCCGCGAAGGCGGGCGAGGGCGGCGCGGGCTACTCGGAGTTGGGCATGGCCCTGCGGACAGGGCCGGACGGCCGGCGGACGCTGCTGCTGAACTACACCCACCCGGGCCAGTCGCTGGCGGAGGTGGACATCCCCGAGCCGGTGAAGCTGACGGGCGAGTCGGACCTGAAGGAACTGAAGACGGCCCCGATCTACAAGGTCTGGGGCCGGCTGCGGATCGAGGTGCCCAAGGTGGGCGACGTGACCGGCATCTCGCCCAACGCCGGGCTGTGGTGGGACGAGAAGGCCCAGACCCTGTACTGGTCGTGGTACCACTGGTACTGGACGGGCGGGGCGCTGCCGGTCCTGGCCGCCTCCAAGCTCGGGGACAACGGGACGATCACGAACGCCGGCCCCTGGACCGCTCCGAACCAGAAGCATCACTGGGGCGGGGTGATCGCCCTGCCGGAGGGTTTTTCGCGCAAGTACGCCGGCGGCCGGCCGATGGCGCTGGGGTTCGGCGGCTACTACAACGTCTGCGGGCCGTGCAGCCGCGGGCCGGCGCTGGGGGCGATCGCCCGGCCGGAGGCGTCGGCCAAGGAGGTCGATCTGCTGGCGCTGGTCGGCTACTCCCAACAGGCCAAGGCCCCGCGAGACGGCGACTACTTCAGCGCCAACTGCGGGTATTGGAACGACCCGCCGGAGGCGCCCTGGCGGGGAAGCTGGGCCGCGTTCGACGAGTGCCGGGCGGGCGTGTTCATCGAGCTGCCGGACAAGCACGGATGCGTTTTCTTCGCCCATCTGGCGACCGGGCGGATCGGTTACGACTACGGCGCCGGGACCACCGGCGGGCGGGCGGAGTACTGGTACTTCTATGACCCTCGGGACCTGGGGGCGGCGGCCGGCGGCAAGAGCAAACCGGGCGAGGTCATGCC
>DASRZG010000025.1:0-18829 GCA_035686585.1 Phycisphaerae bacterium | reverse complement strand
TGCATCGCCGCTTCTTCTTCTGTTGTTTCTGCTTCTTCTACTATCTTTCCCATCCCCTGCATCGCCGCTTCTTCTTCTGTTGTTTCTGCTTCTTCTACTATCTTTCCCATCCCCTGCATCCCCTGCATCCCTGCTATAGCTTCTTCTTCTTCTTCTTCCGGAATCGGTGGACTCCTATCCGCGAGGGAACGGGACTTTGCCCAGGTCGATTCCCAGGGCTCGTTTCGCTATCGCGTTCAAGTCCTCATGGCCTCCCGTGAAGTGCATCGTTCTGTGGACGTGCGTAAGGCCTTGATCGGGCGCCAGTTCGGCGGCGGGGCTGGAGGTCTCGATCTCGTAGAAGGGGCCCAGTTGGCCGGCGCCGGGGAATTCCTCGCCGTCGTTGTAGCTGTTGATCACGTCGCCGGCGAAGGGGCGGTCCTGGACTTCCCACAGGCTGTTGACGTAGGGCAGGTCGGCGGCGTTGTCGGGGAGGTTGAACTGGACGATCGTCAGCAGGCCGGCGTCCCCGTCGTAGCTGCCGATGGCCTCGCGTGCCCGGCGGGGGGAGATGCCCAGCTTCGAGCGGCACCGCCCGTCGCAGCGGAACAGGAGGTAGTCGTCCATCAGCCGGAAGCGGTCGGCGCCGATCGGGCCGAAGTACTCGCCGTTGGGCATCGGCCCGAGCTGCTCGACGGGTCCGGGGGTGAACGGGGCGATGACCATCCCGCGGGGCAGGGGGTTGAACTGGCCCAGCGCCCAGATACTGACCAGGCCGCCCTGGCGGGTCCAGGGCTCACCGCCGACGTTGGCGGCGGTGTTGGTCGACTCGAAGGCCACGCAGGCGACCGATTCGGGCAGGGCCGCGCCGACGCACTCGGCCACCCGGCGGCGCGGCAGGGCGTCGATCACCCGCTTGACCGCCACCTCGAAGGTGGTGCCGGAGTAGTTGGTCACGGCGAACCGCGCCGCCATCGCCACCGAAGCCGGTCCCTGGCTGGTCACGCCGAACCGCCCGGTGTTGAACCCGGCCGGGGTGGACCAGTGGCCCAGGTCGAACGGCTGGGGGGAGCGGAACCACAGGGCGAACTGCCCGCCTTCGGGCCCCAGCCAGAAGCGGTCCTCCCCGCCGTAGTTGTCGAAGGCGGTGCCGGTCCGGCCCGATTCGATGAACGGGCGGTTGATCCAGCCCAGCCCGGCCCCGTCGGCGGGGGCGGCCGAGGAGGTCATCACCCGCCCCTGCCATTGCGGCGCCACCGCCACCTCACCGGCGTCGCCGGCGGAGAGCGTCACAAGGCGCGTGTGCGCCGACAGAAAGGCCAAGTCGTCCTGGTATGTCGCGGGGACCATGGGCGGCTCCTTTCGCTAAGAGACTTGAAGTACGTGCCTTACTACCGCGCCGGCGGCCGGCGGTCAACGCCGGGGGGCGCTTTTCGGCGCCGCTTGCGCCGCCCGTCCGGAGCGGGGGGGCAGTTATTCGGGCAATCTGATCGGGCCAAATGACGATAGAGAAACCGGTAACATTCCCTGGCGTGTTGAACGGCGGAACAGGACCCAGTACAATGTATAGAGTTGTTGTGGTGACGGCGCTTTGCCGTTGCCCGGTCAGCGACCCCTGAAGTTGCAGAGGGAGTTTTGTCTAATGTTCGAACGATTCACCGACCGCGCCCGCAAAGTGATGGCCCTTGCCAACCAGGAGGCCCAGCGCTTCAACCACGAGTACATCGGGACGGAGCACATCCTGCTGGGGCTGGTGAAGGAAGGCACCGGAGTGGGCGCCAACGTCCTGAAGAACCTCGGCGTGGACCTGCACAAGGTCCGCATGGAGGTGGAGCGGCTGGTCAAGTCGGGCCCGGAGATGGTGACGATGGGCAAGCTGCCCCAGACGCCCCGGGCCAAGAAGGTGATCGAGTACGCCATCGAAGAGGCGCGGAACCTCAACCACAACTACGTGGGCACCGAGCACCTGCTGCTGGGGCTGCTCCGCGAGCGCGAGGGCGTCGCCGCCCAGGTGCTGATGAACATGGGCCTGAAGCTCGACGAGGTCCGCGAGGAGGTGCTGCACCTTCTCGGCGCCGGGGTCGAGGCCGAGCCGCCCGAGGCCGAGATGCCCGCGGTCGGCGAGGGCAAGCCCAAGGGCCGCAGCAAGACCCCGGCCCTGGACAGCTTCGGCCGGGACCTGACGACGCTCGCCCGCGAGGGGCAGCTCGACCCGGTCATCGGGCGGGTTAACGAGATCGAGCGCGTCATCCAGGTGCTGTGCCGGCGGACGAAGAACAACCCGGTGCTGCTGGGCGAGGCGGGCGTGGGCAAGACCGCGATCGTCGAGGGCCTGGCGCAGAAGATCGTCAATTCGGACGTGCCGGAGATTCTGGCCAACCGCCGGATCGTGTCGCTGGACCTGGCGATGATGGTGGCGGGCACGAAGTACCGCGGGCAGTTCGAGGAGCGGATCAAGGCGGTGATGACCGAGGTCCGCCGCGCCCGCAACGTGATCCTGTTCGTCGACGAGATGCACACGCTGGTCGGCGCCGGCGGGGCGGAAGGCGCCATCGACGCCGCCAACGTGCTCAAGCCCGCGCTGAGCCGGGGCGAGATCCAGTGCATCGGCGCCACCACGCTGGACGAGTACCGCAAGCACATCGAGAAGGATGGCGCCCTGGAGCGGCGGTTCCAGACGATCATCGTGGACCCGCCGACGAAGGAGCAGACCCTGGACATCCTCAAGGGCCTGCGCGACCGGTACGAGGCGCACCACCGCGTGCGGATCACCGACGAGGCGCTGGAATCGGCGGTGGAGCTGTCCGGGCGGTACATCTCCGGGCGCGTCCAGCCGGACAAGGCGATCGACGTGATCGACGAGTCCGGCGCGCGGATCCGGCTCAAGACCATGACCAAGCCGCCGGACCTGGCGGGGCTGGAGGAGGAGGTCGAGCGCCTCCAGCAGGAGAAGGACGAGGCCGTCAAGAACGCCGACTACGAGCGGGCGGCGGAGCTGCGCGACCGCGCCGAGCAGCTCAAGCTCAAGAAGGACACGATGCTCCAGACCTGGCGGCAGCAGAGCCGCGAGACCGAGGGCGTGGTCAACGAGGACGTCGTCGCCGAGGTGGTCTCCCGGATGACGGGCGTCCCGCTGCGGCGGCTGGAGAAGGAAGAGGCGCAGCGCCTGCTGGAGCTGGAGAAGGAGCTGCACAAGACGGTGGTCAGCCAGCACGAGGCGATCGTGGCCGTGTCCAAGGCGATCCGCCGCGCCCGGTCGGGCCTGAAGGACCCGCGCAGGCCGATGGGCAGCTTCATCTTCTCGGGGCCTTCGGGCGTGGGCAAGACGCTGCTGAGCAAGGCGCTGGCGGAGTTCATGTTCGGGGATGAGGACGCCCTCATCCAGATCGACATGAGCGAGTACATGGAGAAGCACAACGTCTCCCGCCTGATCGGCGCGCCTCCCGGGTACGTCGGCTACGAGGAGGGCGGGCAACTCACCGAGCGCATCCGCCGCCGCCCCTACGCGGTGGTCCTGCTGGACGAGATCGAAAAGGCCCACCCCGACGTGTTCAACATGCTGCTTCAGATCATGGAGGAAGGCCACCTGACCGACAGCTTCGGCCGGCGGATCGACTTCCGCAACACCATCCTGATCATGACCAGCAACATCGGGGCCGAGCTGATCAAGAACCGCGCCGGGTTCGGCTTCGGCAAGCGCGACGAGCAGACCAGCTACGAGCGGATGAAGGAGATGCTCCAGAAGGAGGTGGAGCGCCACTTCCGGCCGGAGTTCCTTAACCGCCTCGACGAGGTGATCGTCTTCCAGTCCCTCGTCCGCGACGATCTGGTGACGATCGTCGATTACGAGCTGCGGAAGGTCCGCCAGCGGCTGGGCGAGCACGGCCTGACGCTGGAGTTGACACCCGACGCCAAGGAGCTCCTGATCGACAAGGGCTACAGCCCGGACTTCGGCGCCAGGCCGCTGAAGCGGGCGATTGCCCAGTGCGTGGAAGACCCGCTCAGTGAGGACATTCTCCGCGGCATGTACAAGGAAAAGAAGCGGATCATGGTCTCGGTCCGCGGAGACGAGGAAGGCGGCCAGAAGCACCTGTACTTCGAAGGCCTCACCGCCGAGGAGGAGCCCAAGCCCCAGCCGGCGGAGGTCTCCGAGAGCACGTAGCGACGCCTTGGCCGCGATGACAAACCCGGGCCCGCGGGCACAAACCCGCGGGCCTTTTCCTTTCTCCCGGGCATCCAACAGCGTCCCCCCATGCACAGGTCAATCGCCCCCCGCTGGGGGGCGATTGTCTGTCTGTTCGGATTGATGGTTGGCAGTTCCGGTCTGCAATCCGGCGCGGTATCATCATCAGTTCAGGTCCGCGAGGTTGGCGGCGCAGGCCGCGGGCGGGCCGTTGGCCGGGACGAACGTGGCGGAGTGGACTTCGGACATCTCGACGGGCGCGAAGCCGGAGGGCGCTGCGCGCCCGCCGGCGGCGTCGCTGGAGGACGCGGCGCTGCTGAAGCGCTGCCGCGAGGGGGAGATGATGGCCTTCGGGCGCCTGGTCCGCAAGTACCAGGACCGCCTGTACAACGGCCTGCTCAGAATGTGCCAAAATCGCGACGACGCGGAGGAACTTTGCCAGGAGACATTCGTCAAAGCACTGGAGAACCTGGGCACGTTCCGGCAGGACGCCGGGTTCTACACGTGGCTGTTCCGGATCGGGATGAACCTGACGATCACGCGGCGGCGGCGGGCCGGGCGGGTGAAGTTCCACTCGCTGGACAAGCCCGTGGGTCGCGGCGACGGCGACGAGGCCGGGCGTACCGACGTGATGCCCGACCGGTCCGAGCCGGGTCCGGCCGAACGGGCCGGTCGCGTGGACGACAACCGGCGCGTGATGGACGCGCTGGCGGCGCTGCCGGAGGAGTTCCGCTCGGCCGTGGTGCTCCGCGACGTGGAAGGAATGGGCTACGAGCAGATTTCGCAGGTCCTGGAATTGCCGGTGGGCACGGTCAAGAGCCGGCTGTACCGGGGCCGATGCATGTTACGAGATACGTTGAAGGACCTGATGGAGTGAGTCAGACCGGCTCCCCGGGCGCCGCACGCCCGGGACCGGAATGGTTGGACCGGTCATGTCTTCGCAGCGAGACAAACTTCGAGAGCAGTTGTCGGCGTACCTGGACGGCGAGCTGAGCGGTGCCCGGGCGGCGGAGGTGGCGCAGGCCGTTGAGGCCGACGCGGAGCTGGCGGCCGAGCTGGCGTCGCTTCGGAAGGTCCGCGACCTGGTGGGTTCGCTGCCGCGCGAGTCGGCGCCGGACGACCTGGCCGAACGGGTGCTCGACCGCGTCGAGCGAGGCCGGCTGCTGGAAAGGAACGTCGAGGAGACGGGCCGGGCCGGCCGGCCCTGGGTGGGCTGGCTGGCGACGGCGGCCGTGGCGGTGATCGCGGTCGGCGCGGGGGTCTTTCTGGCGGTGAAGCTGTCCAGCCCCACGTTCCCGGAGAGTTTCAACAAGGGCGGAAACGGCCGGGTGGCCGTGGGGGATTCTGACGGGCGCGGCGTCGGCGAACTCGATCTGGCGATCAAGGACGACAAGCCCTCGTCGGCCCCGGCGGGGTGGTCCGACCGGACGTATCTCGCCAAGGGCAAGCCCGACTCCGGCAATGGGAGCACCCTGGGGCGCCGCGCCGGCGGGAGAATGCGGGTGGGCGAGACGATCGAGGGCGTGGACCTGGCCGGGCTGACCGACGGGTACGTCGAGCCGGCGCCCGTGCGGCACTTCTACATGAACACCGATAACCTGGTGGTGGCCAAGGCCGATGTAGAACGCGTCCTGGCCAGCAACGGGATCGTCTATGAGGACCGCTCGGGCCTCGCGGGCGCCGGAAGCGGCGGGCTGCGGGCCAACGTGTACAACCGCAGGAAGTCGGCCGAAGACCGCGTCGAATACGAGGTCGCCGTCACGCCGGAGCAGATGCAGGAGGTCTTCCGGCAGCTTAATTCGATCCGTCGGGAGCAGAGAGTCCCGCAAGTCCCAGTGGCGGCCGAGGCCGACGCGGCGGCGGATGGGAATGCCGGGACCATGGCCGACGCCCTCGATGAGATCGCGCGGACCCTGGCCGAGATGACGGGAGGCGAGGGGGAGCGCAGGCCCGGGGACGATCGGGCCCGTGCGAGCGACCTGCGCAAGGAATCGGCGACCGCCGACGAGGTGGCGATGAGCACGTCGCCCAGGAAGCTGATAGAGCAGGCGAAGGAAAGGCAGGACCTGGCCGAGGCGCCGACGTCCTCGGCGGGATCCGCGGCGACACGCGGCGGTGGTACGGGCTCGGGGATGGCGGAGGATCCGTCGAAGATGGTCTATGCCCGCGACGACGGGTCCGCGGCGGCGCCCTGCCCGGCGTCCTGTCCTGCTCCCGAGTCCGAGGTCCACCGGGCCGGGAAGGTCGCCCCGGACGTCTACGCGGCGACGGCCCCGTGCGACGCGCCGGCGGCCCGGGCCGTTGCGGCCGACGAGCCTCCGTTCGTGACGCGGCCCGCCCCGTCCGAGACGCCGGATGGCCACGGCGGGTATGAGGTCTTCCCCCTTCTGCCACAGGTTGGATCCGGCGAATCGGGATTGGCCCGCGAAGACGAACACAAGTCCCAGGCCGGAGCCCCGGCCCAGCCGGCCCCGGGGCCCACAGCCTCGGCCACACCGGCGACGACCTGCCCGGCCCCAACCGGAGCGGCCGGTGACGGGTTCCTCGACTTCGCCCTGCGCGGGGTGGCGAAGGAGCTCAGCAAACGCAGCGAGACCGCTGCGCCCGCTTCCCGTCCGGCCGGGGGTGTTGCGCCTAAGGTCGCCCAGACCCAGGTCCAGGTCGAGGGGGCGGTCCTGTCGGACCGGATCGCTTCGCAGGTGGGTCCCACGGCCACCGGCCCGGCACCGGCACCGGCGACGCAGCCTGCGGAATTGCTCCACCGTTTCGTCATGCCCGCGGCCCGCCAGCGAGGCCGGGAAGACAGCACGGTGGTGCAGTTGAGGATCATCCTCAACGAGGCCCGGAGCAAGTAGTAAAAGGGGCGGAATTCCCGGATTGCCGCAAAGCCGACGACGGGCGCCGCGCCCGGACTGTCGTTTGGCTCGGGGGTGTTCGTGAGCATGCCCGCACCCTCAAGCCTCTGTTTGGTCCCATTGGGGCTGCGCGATCCACCCAGCGGCAGGCGGATCGCTTCCTTGGAGTGTGCCACCCGGGGGGCTGGGGGTGTGGGTGTGGCAACCGGCGCGTGACGGGGGCGGTTGTGGGTCGTAGAATGGGGTAGCTTCCGGACAACCATCACACAAGAGTGGGAGACGGCCAATGTCAGATATCAACCAACCGCCGGCCGGAGAGGCCGGGCAGCAGCCGGACGTGCTTGCTCCGATGGAGCCCCGGAGCCCACATCGCCCCGAGGCGGCGGCCCCGCTGCCTCCGCCTCCGCCGGTCCGGCGGAAGTCCGGGTGGAAGAAGGTGCTGTTGGTGCTGGTCCTGGTTGGCGGGGTCGGGCTGGTGCTGCTGTTCATCATCGCCAGCGTCCTCTCCGCGATGGTGGGCCTGGCCGGCGGGGGGGAGCTGGTTCCCAGCGTGTACCGTTCCGGCAAGGGCGACCAGGTGGTGGCGGTGCTGGAGGTGAACGGGATGATCGACGGGGGCAAGGCCGCCCTGGTGGACCGGTTCCGCCGCGTCGTGGAGAAGGACAAGAACGTCAAGGCGATCCTGCTCCGCGTGGACAGCCCCGGCGGGGTGGTTGCGCCGTGCGATGAGATTTACCACATGCTCAAGGGCCTCCAGGCCGGCACGGGCTCGCCCGAGGGAAGGGGCAAGAAGCTGGTGGTCTCGATGGGCTCGACAGCCGCCAGCGGGGGGTATTACATCTCCGCCCCCGCCGACGCGATCTACGCCGAGCCCACCACGGTCACCGGCAGCATCGGCGTGATCGGCAGCGTGTTCGTGGTCAAGGGCACGATGGAGAAGATCGGCGTGGACGTCAAGATTGTCCGGAGCACCCAGGCCAAGGACTGGAAGGCGGCGCCCAATGCGTTCGAGGAGCCCACCCCGGCCCAGATGGCCGAGCTCCAGAAGACCATCGACCTGCTCCACGAGCGGTTCCAGGGCATCGTCCAGGCCGAGCGCGGCCGGAAGATCAAGACCGTCACTCGGCCCCGGGAGGGCGTCGACGCCGAGGGCAAACCCCTCACCGACGTCGATCCGTACAACGGCAAGATCTACCTCGCCGATGCCGCCAAGGACATCGGTCTGATCGACGGGATCGGCTACTTCGACGACGCCGTCGACGCCGCGGCCAGGCTGGCCGGGCTAAGCAAACCCAAGGTGGTCATCTACCGCGTCCACCGCTCGCCACTGGCCGAGTTGGGCCGGCTCGAAACCCCCGCCATCAGCCCCAAACTGCTGGAAGAGATCCAGGTGCCCAAGCTGATGATGGTGTGGAAGGTGGGCGGGTAAGGGGGGGAGTGACAGCGATGCTCCGGTCACCGTTTAGCGGTCGCCGGTACGGCGACCTTGAAGGCGGTCGTGCCGACCGCCGCTAAACGGCGCGGCGCCGCTCTCAGCGGGCGGGCGAGAGGAGCTTCCCGACAAACTCCGCCACGCCTCCCTGGCCGCGGGGGGCGACGGTGAGGTGGGCGGCGCGGCGGACTTCCTCGGGGGCATCCGCTGGGGCGGCGGAGAGGCCCACCCCGGCCAGCATGGGGATGTCGTTGTGGTCGTCGCCGATGGCGGCCATGGCGGCCGGAGCGATGCGATATCCCTGCCCGACGTGGGCCAGGGCCGTCAGCTTGGTCGCGCCGGCGCGGAAGGTCTCGACCACGTGGACGCCGGCGTGGGGCAGGTGGACCCGCTGGCACTCGATCCGCCCGGCGAAGTCGCGCCGCAGGCGGGCCAGGAGGCGGTCGGCGGGGGCCTCCTCGTCCAGGACGCTCACCCGCAGCGTCCGGGGCCCGTCGGCGGGGTCCAGCCCCTCCGACGGGCGGATGCCCAGCTCCCTGCCGTCGAAGAACCGCCCGTACACGGGGTTGCCGTCGCAGCGGCCGATCAGGAAGTAGTCGAACCCCTCCCGCCAGGCGTCGACCAGGGCCATGACGGGGTAGCCCGCCCGGTGCATGTATCCGGCCAGCTCGGCGGCGGCGGGGCGGTCGAAGGGGCGGCTGTAGAGCGTCCTGCCGGTGTCCGGCTCGGCCACCAGGGCCCCGCCGACGCAGACGACCGGTGCATGGGGGGCCGGCAGGTCCAGCGATTCCCAGATCGGGCGGACCTCCCGCCAGCTTCGTCCGGTGCACAGACACACCGTGACACCTTCCACGGCGGCGCGGGCGAGGGCGTCGCGGTCGGCGGGGTCGATGCGTCCGTCGTGCAGCAGCGTCCCGTCGACGTCGACGGCAAGCAGGCGAGGGGGTCTGGTCACGGCAACTCCCATGGTTCACCACGCGTCAGGCGGCGTAGACGGCACAGACGGACCGCCGAAACAGGGAATCTTGCACACCGGGGCCGCGCTATTCACACGCCGCCTGCCGTCTGCCGAAAGATACTGTGGAGGTTCCACCAGCATGCGAAGTATTCGAATGACTTGCCCGAATTCCAACTGCCGCACCGTCCTTTCCGTGCCGGAGGACTACTCCGGGCGGCGGGTGCAGTGTTCCGTGTGCGGGCATGCCTTCACCCTGCCGGCCCGGCCGAGGTCCAGGCTGCGGCGCAAGGCCCGCGTCGCCTGACGGGCCGGCCCGCACGATCGTCACCATCCCGTTCCGCCGATTCCCTCGGCCGATTCCTTGGCCCAGGCCGATGGGTCGCGGTAGTACTGCTTGAGCATCATGGCCGCCACCACACCGTCGGCGCAGGCGGTGGCGAGTTGCATGGCGGCGCCGGCGCGGCAGTCCCCGGCCACGAAGACCCCCGGCATGGACGTCTGGAGGGTCAGGCAGTCGCAGCGGATGTAGCCCTGGTCGGTCAGCTCGACGATCCCCTTCAGCCACCGGGTGTTGGGGATCATCCCGACGAAGAGGAACACCCCGTCCACCTTCAGCTGCTCCACCTCGTTGGTCTTGACGTTGGTGAGCTTGACGTGGTCGATCTCCTTGCCGCTTTCGTCGGCGACGATCTCGGTCAGGAGGTAGGGCAGCTTGATGTCGATGTTGTGCTCGGCGGCCTTGCGGTACAACTCGTCGACCAGGATCTTCTGGGCGCGGAACTCCTCCCGCCGGTGGATCATGGTGACCTTCTTCGTGAAACGTTCGGCCAGGTAGATCGTGTCCTCCACGGCCGTGTTGCCCCCGCCGACCGCCAGGATGTGCTTGTCCCGGTAGAACGCCCCGTCGCAGGTGGCGCAATAGGATACGCGCGTCGCCTCGCGGAGCTCGCTCTCGCCCGGCACGCCCAGTTGGCGGTAGTCGCTGCCGGGGGACAGGATCACCGCCCGGCCTAGGTAGGTCTTCTCCCCGCCGTTGACCTCGACGGCGAGGTGGCCGTCGTCGCGGCGGGTCAGGCCCGTAACCTCCGACAGGATCGTCACCTCGGCGCCGAAGTTCTCCACCTGCTTCTGCATGTGGGCGATCAGGTCCGGGCCGGTGATCGATTCGTACCCGGGGTAGTTGACGACCTCGTTGGTGAGCATGATCTGCCCGCCCGCCAGGCCGGACTTCTCCAGGATCAGCGTGCTGTAGCGGTCGCGGGTGGTGTACAGGGCCGCCGCGAACCCGGCCGGGCCCGCCCCGACGATGATCACGTCATAGAGTTCCGATTCCGGCATCGTCCTTCCTTCCGTCGTTTCCCGGTGTTGGGGTGTGTGCCCGGTCCCGCCCGCTCACCCCGATCTCCTGGCCGCTCGTCCCAGCTTCTCCAGCTCGATCAACTCGGCGGCGAAGAGCTTGACGACCGTATCCGGGGCGGCGCGCTGGATCACCAGGCCCTCCGGGGCCTGGGTCCGCAGCGGTCTGCCGGCGGCGTCCACCCAGACGTCGACGACGGGGGCGTCGTCGGCCTTCTGGTCGGTCAGCCGGGTGGCCTGGATGTCCCCGCCGGAGCCGCGGAGCGTCGCCGGCCCGACGACCCGGATGGTTCTCAGATCGAACGCGCAGGCCACGGGGTTGAACACGGCGAACCCGTAGGCCCGGCCTTGGGTCCGGTCGATGAGCTGGGTGGCGATCGCCGACATGGCGGCGGGCATGTAGCCGGCAATGATGGAATCGGGGATCACGTGCTTGGTGCTGGTGGCGGGGCCCCGGCGGGAGCGGGAGCCCACCAGCAGGACGTTGCCCTGCTTGATGCCTTCCTGGAAGACCCGCGTGGCGCCCGGGCCCTCGCCGGTCAGGATCGCGTGCCGCCAGCGCTCCACTCGCTGGTCGGCGGTGCAGAACAGCTCCTCGTGGATTAGCCGGCGAGGCTCGTTGGGCGCCTTCAGGCACCCCCAGCGCACGACGGCCAGGCCCGTCGCGTCGTCGAACGGCCGGCCGATCGTCTCGGTGACGCGGAGGAAGCCGACCACCCGCCCGCCGACGTGCATGGTGTAGTAGACCGGCTCGGACGACAGCAGCGGACGGAGCTTCGCTTCGGTCCAGCCGGCCAGCGCCTCGGCGCCGCGGGCGAGGTTCTCGCCTCCTTCCCGGCGTGCCGCCACCGGGTCGAACAGTTGCAGCGTCGCCAGCGAGGCGGTCATCATCGCGTCCAGCCGGGCCTTGTCGTCCGCGGGCCCGGTGAGGTTGAACACCAGGTGCTCGTCGGGAACGAGCTTGTCGTCGGGGCCGCCGGTGGTGCCGACGCGGATCTTCACCCACGTCTGGCGGCACCACAGCTTCAGCTCGCCCTCGGTCATGCCGCGGAAGTGCATCGCGGGCTTGCCGGCGAGGGTGCCGATTTCGGTCGATTCCACCTTCAGCCTGCTGGTCGCCAGGAGCCGGGTCGCGATGTCGCGGGCGTGCTGGTCCAGGGGGCTGGTGGTGGGCAGTTGGAGCGTGCGGATCACCTCCATGGACATCCGGATCGCCCCGGTGGCGGGGTCGCGCTGGGTCCACGCCACCAGGCGGCGGCGGGAGGTTTCACGGACGCGCTCCGTCTCGGCCGGGGGGCAGATGGAGAATCCGTTCAGCACGCTGACGTACCGCGGGGCCAGGGCAGGCCGTCCGGGCGTCACCGGCGGCGGCGTCTGGCCGGGAGCGGCGGCGGCGAACCACGTCAGCGTCATCGTCAGCAGCAGTCTCATTCCATCTCCATTCGTGGCCACATTATAGGCGAATGCGCCTCGCCGCGGGCCCGCCGGGCCGGCGGCGGGGGCCCGGTCAGTCTACCTTGCCGCCGGGGCGGGGCGGCAGCTTTTCGTCGAGGCGATCGGTGAGGTTCGTCAGGATCCGGAGGGTCTGCTCCTCGCCGGCCCCCGGGCCGAAGGGGGGCTCGTCCAGGACGGTGCGGGCGGCGGCATACCGGCCCGTCTGCTCGCTCAGCAGGGCAAGATAGACCGCAGGTGGTGCGGGGCAGGCGGGGTCCTCGGCGGCCTCGGCCAGCCGTCGGGCGGCCCGGGCGAACCGGCCTTCGACCCAGTCGCACAGGCCCAGTCGCATCTGCACGGGCCAACCCTCCTTGGCGTATTGGTAGGCCGACCGGGCGTCGATGATCCGTCCCTTTCGCAGGTACAGGTCGCCCAGCACCTGTTGGTCGGCGGGCGTGGCGGAAGGGTCGGACCGGATCAGCTCGATCGCCTCGTCGATCAGGCCGATCCCGTGCGTCGCCAGCAACTGGCCCCGCTCGGCCGGACGCAGGCCAGGAATGTCCGCCCGCCGCCCCTTGCCCAGGGCAAGTTGATGCCGCACGCGGACCAGCTCGATCAGATCGGTCGCCTCCCGCGCCTCGCGGGGATTGGCGATCCGGGCGCCCTGGAGGTCCCCGGCGGCGCGGGCGGCGGCGTCGAACTGGTGGTCCGCCAGCAGGGCCGAGACGTATGCCATGCGGGCGGCCAGGTCGTTCCAATGCAGGCCCTCGTAGAGCATGATCGCACGGGACAGGTTGATGTCGGCGGGGTAGTCGCCGCCGGGCGTCAGCCCGTCGCGCCGGCTGAGCCGCTGGTGGGCCTGGGCGAGGATGCGTCCGGTCTCCGCGCGGTTGGCCAGACCCAGCTCGCGGGCGACGACCAGGTACCGCACGGCCACCTCGTCCATGCCCAGGCTGTACAGCGCCGCCCCGAGCCGCCAGTGCAGGGCGGGGGGGTTCTGCCGGTACCACCGGCGGGTGCGGGCTCCCGGAATGAGGGGCGCGCCCGGCTGGAGAGGCCGGTCGAGCCGGCCCAGCCCGTCGCGGCGGGGCGGCGGATCGGCGGCGAAGGTCACCGTCTCGCCGGGCAGGGCGATCCGCTCGAACAGCACGCCCGAGGCGTCGGCGTACAGGCATCGGAAGCGGCGCGGATTGCCGGCCATGGCTTCGATCTGCCCGGTGTCCTCGGACTTGGCGATCACGAAGCGGACGGAGGGCGGAAAGGGCGTCTTGGCGGGGTCGGCGGCCAGTTGGGGCGAAGCCAGGTCCTTTCGCAGCTGCCGGTGAGCGGTCAGCTCTTCCAGCGTGTGCAGCTCCAGCCGTCCGTCCATGGCCACCTTTCGCGTGCGGGCGAAGTAGATGGCGATGCCCCCGTTGCCGAAGTCCAACGGCATGACGTCGCCGTCGGCGTCCAACTCGCCCAGCCACCGGGCGGGCCCGATAGGCTGGGCATTCTCCGACAGGCCCGCGCCCCATCGCGACTCGGGCCGCTTCTCCCAGCGGTACAGCGCCTCGGTGGCATAGCCGCCCGCGAAGGCCGCCAGCAGCACCAGACCCGCCAGTGTCCCAGCCAGCCTGACCCTGCCGCCGATCCAGCCCCGGCGGGCCAGCTCATCCCACACCCCCTGGCCGTGGATCGCCAGCAGCAGCGACAGCGGCACCAGCGCCATGCCCGTGTTCCGCAGCGCCATCGCCCCCAGCACGGCGAACATCACCAGCCACAGCACGTGGGCAGCCGGGACCATCCGCCGCTGGAGCACCGCCCTCACGACCATCGCCACGACCACCGCCACCGCCATCCCGCTCGCCAGCAGCACGGCGATGTTCCCCAGCGGATTGATCCGCCACGTCGGGGCCAGCTCGGTCACGGCCTTGGTGTAGAACTGCCCGTGTCCGGCCATCCTTGTCCACAAGACCAGCGGGTGCAGCGCCGCCCGCAGCGGCCAGGGGCTCACCAGGCACGCCAGCGTCGCGCCCGCCATCGCCGCCAGCGCCGGCCGCGAACCCAGCCTCGACGTCGGCAGCCCCATCGCCCGGCGAGCGCCCTCCACCGCCACCGCCGTCCACGCCGCGGCCGGGCCCAGCACGAACAGCCCGTGCATGTTCACCCACAGCACGTTGATCGGCACCAGCCACCACAGCCGGCGCGGCGCGGCGCCCTGTCGCACGGACTCCACCAGCAGCAGCGTGGCGGCCAGGAAGGCGAAGGTGAATATCTCCGGCCTGGCGCGGACGCGGGGCTCGATCCCCACCACCAGCCAGATGCCCACCAGCAGCAGCCAGCCCGCGTCCACTCGCCGGCGCAGCCACAGGACCATCGCCCCGACCGTCACCGCCAGCAGGGCCGCCTTCATCCCCGTCAGGGCGGCGAACCCGCCCAGCCTGTGCAGGCCCGCGGCCATCGCCTGGAAACCCCAATGGACGTTCACCCACTCCCGGGGCCCGGCGCCCGCGGGGGGAATCCCGAACGGATCGTGCCGCAGCACCCGGCCGTGCTCGGCCATCCACTGGCCCGACGCCAGGTGCCAGAAGATGTCGTAGTTCCACACCCGGGTCGTCCCGGCCACCACCGCCAGCGCGATCAGCGCCACAGCCGCGACCGTGCGCAGACAACGGCCAGGCGCCGGCTCCGTCCCGAGGCCTTCCTGGATGTCCCGGTTCGTCACATTGAAGATAGTAGTAGATTCCCCCCGCCCGTTGAAGTCCAACTCTCGCAAACGGATGCCCCCGTGTGCGGTTGTCCTGTTTCGGCCCCGGGTGTGCAGTTGCTCTATTTCGCCCCCGTGTGCGCAGTTGTTCTATTTCGCCCCCGGCCCTCGTGGCCGGGGGCTACCCTCCCTGACCAACACCGCTCCCTCCGCCCCCCCCCGAACCCCGTGCTCCCCGTCCGCCCCCATGATGGACAGGCGTCTACGGACTGTTTACAAAACACCGGAATGTAAACACCCCGCGAGACCTCGCAACCTGTTGTTTTGTAATCTATTGTGATTGTCCCCGCCTGTTTCCCACCGGACCTTGTAAACACCCCCCGGCCGCCCAGCGATGGCCCGCATCGCCACTGCCACCATCTCGCCCGCACCCGCCGAGCCACTCCAGCAGGGGAGGGGTGTTTACAAAACCGCAGAATGTAAACACCCACGAAACATCCATAAGCGTTTTGCCAATAAAGGCTTACAGGAATCTCCTCCCTGTTTCCCGCCGGCCTTGTAAACACCCCCGCGCCTTGGGCGGCCACCTCCGGGAGGGCCCCCGCGCCCTGTTCGGCGGCCACGGGCGGGGGAGATCACACCCCGGCCGGGCCCGGGGTGTTTACAAGGCCGACGAATGTAAACAGCTTACATAACCACTGATCGTATAAGTGGCAGGGCGACCAACTGCGTTGCTCGCGGAATGGGCCTCGCAGCGGCGACAGAAGGCGGGCGGTTCACCGCGCGGCGGCTAGCGCCCTCCGCCCTGGGCCAGGGCGGCCGAGTAGGCGGTGGGGGCCTCGGCGCGGGCCAGGACCGCTACCACCACGCGCCGGGCGCCGGCGGCCAGGAGGGTCCGGGCGGCCTCGTTGGCGGTGGCGCCGGTGGTGAGGATGTCGTCGACCAGCACCACGGCCGCTCCCTCGACGCCGGCGGGGCGGCTCACGGCGAAGGCGCCGCGGACGTTTTGGGACCGCTGGGACGCGGCTAGCCGGGCCTGGGGCGGGGTGTTGCGGACCCGCCGCAGCTCGCGCCCGACCGGCAACCCGAGCCGGCGGGCCACCGCCCGGGCGAGGGTGTCGGAATGGTTGCCCCCGCGCGCTATCCGCCGCAGCCAGTACATCGGGATGGGCATCACCACGTCCAGCGCGATCCCGGCGCAGGCCGTCGCCGCCGCCTCGGCCAGCAGCGCCGCCAAGTGGGTCGCCCCGGCCCCAAAGCGGGAGTACTTCATCGCCCGGATGGCCGGCGCCAGCGGGTCGGCGTAGGGCGCCACCCGCACCGTCCGCTCGAACCGGAACGCCACCTCCGGGCACGACGGGCAGCGGTCCTGGGCCTTCAGCCCCGCCCCGACCGTGCTGCCGCACCGCCGGCACCACCGCAGCGACGCCAGCGACAGCAGGTCCCGGCTGCACCGCTGGCAGAATCCTTCCTGCGTCGGCTCGCACGTGCCGCACGCCACGCACGCGTCCGGCCAGACCAGCCGGGCAAACGGCATCAGGATTCTCCTGGCGATCGCCGACATGCCGATCCGTCCCTCGACGGAGATTGTCTCATGCGGGTCCAGCCGGTCAAGGGCGCATTCGGGGGATAGCTTTGCTGCCTACCTGTTTAGCGTGGCCTGGTTGCCACCGGTCCCGTCCCTCTATTTAGCCCCCGGCCCCTGTGGCCGGGGGTTGGATCCACCAAACCCGGTGCCCGGGAAACGCCGATCCCCTCACCCGGAGAACAGCAAATATCGAATATCGAACATCGAATAACGAATGACGAAGTCCGCGTCCCTGACCCCTGCAAATTTCGGGGGCAGTCGGTCATGAGCCCCTGGCTCACCCACAGAGCATGAAGACCTGGGTGCCCCGGACAAGCCGCAGTACGGCTTGTCCGGCCTGCTCCGGTCGCCTGACGGAGCCGGACAAGGCAGACGACGCCTTGTCCCGTTGGGGCCGCTTTCTGGCTTGTCCGGCTTGCACCCGTGGCCCAGGGGCACCGGACAAGGCGGACAACGCCTTGTCCGGGGCACCCCCCATTTTCGAGGCAGATGCCAAGACTGATGGTTCCAACAGCCGTTGCCTTCGGCCGCGAGTCGCCGTAGCATCACCGTCATGCCGCGAATCGCACGGGTGGTCATTCCGGGGATGCCGCCTCACACGGCCCGGCGGCCTTGCGTCTGCGGACACGGACGGGCCGGCCGTGGGGCCCGGTGGAGTTCGTCAAGCGTCTGGAGTCGAAACTGGGCCGCACGCTGTTGCCGGGCAAACGCGGGCCCAAGCCGGGAAAGAAGAGGCGGACATCCGCGGTGCCGAACAGGCGATAGAAAAAGCGGGAGTTTCGGTATCTGTCCCCATAACCGTCGTCCCCATAACCGTCCGGGATCTGTCCCCACAACCGTCGTCTTACTACAATCGCCATATGACCGTAACCGCCGTGATCCTGCTGCTGCTGTCCGTGGTCGTGCACGCCGGTTGGAACACCATCTCACGTCGGCACCGGCCAGCGACGGCGTTCATGCTCCTGGCCAGCGCCACCGGCACGGTGCTGCTGGCCCCGGTGGCGCTGTGGCACGCGCCTGGCTTGCGCGAGGTGGCGCCGACGTTCTGGGTGGCGCTGGGCGGCACAAGCCTGTTCATGGCGATGTACTACATTGCCTTGGCCGGGGCCTACCGGGTGGGCGAGATGTCGCTGGTGTACCCGCTGGCGCGTGCCCTGCCGGCCCTGCTGGTGCCGCTGGTCAGTGTCTGCCTCGGGCGGGCAAACGGCGTGACGTGGTGGCTCGGCCTCGGTGGCGGACTGATCGTCACCGGGGCGCTGCTCCTGCCTATGCACCACTTCGCCGATCTCCGCGCCGCCCACTACGGCAGCCGCGCGTTCGTCCTGGCGATTCTCACGGCCGTGGGCACGACCGGCTATACAGTCCTCGATTACTACGGCATGAACCTCCTTCAGCAACCGGCCGGGCCTGTCGGGCCGATCGCCGCGCCGCTGTCCTACATCGCCATGCAGGGCCTGTTCACCTGTCTGTGGTTGCTGCTGTACGTCCTGGTCAGCCGCCGGGAGCGTGAGGCCCTCAAGGGCGTCCTGCGAAGCTCGATAAGGCCCGCCATCCTGACCGGGCTGGGGATCTACCTCGCCTACACGCTCGTGCTGGCGGCCTACACGCACGTGAGCGACCCCAGCTACGTGGCCGCCTTTCGTCAGTTAGGCATTCCCGTCGGCGTCGTGCTCGGCCTGACGTTCCTCCGCGAGCGGCGCACCGGACCGAAGCTGGTCGGTGCGATAATGATCTTCGCCGGCGTCGTGATCGCCTCGTTGAGCTGACGTAGCGGGGGACGAAAGAGCACCCCTTCACGCCGGTTACGTGAAGCGGTCACTAGCGGGGGCGGGATTCGAACCCACGACCTGCGGGGCATGACCACCCCACGGGGGAGGCGCATCGTTCTCTACAAGGACGACTTGCGACACAACTCCTGCGATCAGGGGATCCGGGCAGGCAGGCCCCAGCGTCCTGCGCGAGTGTTACCCATGTGCCCGGTTTGGACCACCCTCTACGAGACAGGAAAGGACAACTCCATGCTAATCGAAGCCATGAAGCGACAATTCAGCAACGCGTTTGATGTCCTGGAAGCAGCGATCGGATCGTTCCGGCCTCCCCAATGGCGTGACGGGTCGGCCCCATTCAACGGCCCGGCCAGGGCCGCAGCGCACGTGCTTCAGTGCGCGGAGTTCTACACCTGTGAGGACAAGGGGATCTTCACGAATCTCGGCAAGAAGGTCTGGGAGATGGCCGACGAGGAGCTGCCTTCGCAGGAGCAGATGGGCCGTTACCTGGCCGAGGTGCGGGAGAAGACATCGCTCTGGATCGATTCGATCGGCGATGAAGGCCTGGCGGCCCGGTGGCGTGACGGTGATT